>NZ_JBFRCU010000075.1:0-39582 GCF_052113205.1 Inquilinus sp. YAF38
GGGCCAGGCCGAGGCGCCGGACACCGCCGCTGCCGCGTCGGCCAAGTCCGCCGCCGGCCCGCGTCAGGTAACCCCGGACCCTGCGGCGATCCTCCCGCCCAGCCGGCCGATCGCGTCCGACGCCCCGGCGGCCGGCAGCCGCGCAGCGACCGACGCCCGGCCGGTTCCGGCCAGCAGGGACGTCGCGAACCCGGCGCCCCGGTCCGCGGCCGGCACCCCGATCAAGATCCGCGTGGCCCGGCTGCTCGACGAGTCCCGCGCCGTCACCACGACGGGCCGGATCGTCGGCGCGCACGACCTGGTGATGCAGCATGATCGCGGCCCCGAAGGCTGGCGGAATGCCCATGTCGTCCTCGACGTCCAGGAGCCGAGCCCGCTTACCGCCGCCTTCGCCAGGAAAATCGCCGATGCAGCCGGCGTCGACGTGCTGCACCCGCCGAGCGGCCGGGTTGCGGGCGAGCCGCAGTTGCTGCGGGTCACGCCCGCGCCCACCGCGCCACTGACGCGGACCCTGCAGGTGGCGGAGGGCCGGGCCTTTCTGGTCGAGGCCGACGGCAGCCGCGCCGAGATCGAGATCGGCGAGCATCTCGGCCGGCGGGTCGATGCCGGCCCGCGCCTGATCGCCTTCGCCGTCTACGACAAGGTGGTGGCGCTCCCGCGCGCTGGTGCCGATGCGCCGGACGCCGCGCCCGTCCGGGCCTCGGATGCGGCCGCCGCCYGGGCCGCCGGCCTGCCGGTGCTTGCCGCCGGCGAGGCGGCCTCGGTGTTTCAGCGGCCGGCGGTGATCTACGACGGCAACGCGGTGGCCCTTCGCGACCTGATCACCCCGACCGGCGGCCGGAATGCGATGCTGGATGACAGCGTGTTCAACGCCGCCAGCCTGGCCTCGATCCGCCAGATCCGGGAGGTGCTGGCCGGCCGGCCGGTCGACCCGGCCACCGGACGGCCGATTCCGGTCGAGCGCTTCGCCCTGGTGGTGATGCGCGACGGCGGCATCGCCCTTGTCGACACCGCCGATCCCCGCGTTTCCGGACGCACCAGAGGCGACCGCCTCGGCGTCGAGATGCTGGACGACCTCGAACGCGGCATCCGGGCGAAGCTGGCCCGCGAGGCCGATGCGGCGGACGGCCGGTCGCTCGACGCGATCGAGCCGGTGCAGCGCGACGGCCACCGCCGCGGCCGCGACCCGCGCCGCGACCAGCCGGAGGACGAGCAGGCCGGCCAGGACGACGGCATTGTCACCCCGCTGGCCTTCCGGCGGTCCACCGGCCGCGCCGCGGCGCCGGTCGAGCTCGACATGGACCGGGCCGCGGCCCCACCGGCCGTGGGCGGCGGAGACCCCGTCGGCCGCGCCTCGGGCGACGATGCGGCCGCTCCGACGCGTGGTCCGACCGAGTTGAGCGCCGCGGCGATCGCGCACAACCGTCAGATCGCCACCGCCATCTTCGAACGCATTGCGCCCCAGTCGCTGCGCATGCCGGAGATGTCGATCGCCGACCTGGTCGACCAGTGCGCCCGGTCACCGGAGCTGATGCGGCTGATCCAGCTCGCCGACCAGCATCGGGTTCGCCTGATCAACGCCGCACACCCGGATCTCGCCGTGCTGGCGCACGACCAGCAGTTCACCATCGCCTCCTACACCCGGAGGCTGGAGCTGATCTCGCTCGACCCGAGCGTGCTGCGCGGTCTGCTGAAGGATTTCCCCGGCGGCGAGGCCTATTTCATCCCGGAGATGACCCGCAACTTCGCGCATGAGCTGGCCCATGCCGAGTATGAGGGACGATCGCCCTCGCCGCGGGACTTCGACAGCCAGGAGGCATTCATCGAGGCCCATGTCCGTGCCGAGCTGACCGAGGAGGGCTATGCGCGGCTGACCGAGTATATCGTCAGCGACGAGCTGCGCCGGAATCACGGGCGCCTGCCGCCCCAGGTGGCGCGGCACAGTGCCGACCGGGAGGTGTTCGCCCGGTACAAGGCCGGCGAGCTGACCCGGGAGCAGGCCGCCGTCGAGATGGGCGAGCTGTTCCGGACCCAGCCCCGCGACGTGGCCGGCACGACCTATGGCGAAGCCTTCGCCGGACACGCGGCGACGATCTGGGAGCGGGCTCAGCGGGCCAGCCGGCCGGCGGGGCAGGAGCCGGAGTCGGCTCCGGCGGACCGGGAATCGGCCCGGGACCGATCGGCGGAACATCCGGGACCGCCGACGGCCGATCCCCGCCTCACCGAAGGCGATCTGCTCGGCATGAGCGCGATGCAGTTCGGCCGCGGCGCGCCGCCGACGCGGGAGCAGGAGGCAGCAGCCGCCGCCCTGCTTCCGGCGATCCGGGCCAGGCTGGCCGAACGGGCGGCCCGTCCGAAGCCACAGGATCTGAGCGCCGGCGGACGCGACCCGGACGCGCCGGTCCCGTCCGGCGACGACCACGCCTCCCGGATTCCGCCCGCGCTGGGCGGACAGCCGAAGCCTGTGGCTGGAACGCCCCAGAACGTGCCCTGGAACCGGCTGCCGAAGCAGCGGGTGCAGTACAGCCTGATGGGACCGCCGCTGGACCGGCTCACGATCCCGACGCCGAAGGCGGGCGGGGAGGACGCCTTCACGATCCACGCGATGGGAACCGAGGACGGGACGATCCTCGACCGCGATGACAACGAGCTGACGCCCCACGATCTGGCGCTGCGCCTTGAATTCCACCGGGACGAGGACCGGCCGATCCTGCTCGCGGCCGATTTCGCCGGACAGGAGTTCGCCCCGCGCCTGTCCAGCATCCTCGGGATCAACGTCCTGGCGCCCGATTTCGAGCTGCGCATGGGCCGCGACAGTATCAACCCGGCCGGCGAGGGACGCTGGCTGCTGTCCTCGCCACAACCCCTGCCCCGTGGCGCGGAGCTGGAGTTTCGCGACGGGCAGCTGTTCGCGCGGGATGAGGAAGGACAGTGGGTCGAGGCGAAGATCGAGGATCACCTGTACGAGCGGATCGGCGGCGGCAGCGCGAAGGTTCTGTTCCGCCTCGGCCGGAACAAGGCGATCGGCCTGCTGCAGCCCGGCATGGGTCGAGAGCATCTCGACCATGAGGTGACGGCGCTGGCCAAATGGCAGGGCAAGGGGTTCAAGGTCGTGCCGCATGACGGCATCACCCGGGCTCTGGGTCATGACGGCATCGTCTACGACCTCCACGCCGGCAGCAGCCTGGGCATTCGCGGAAAGGACGGATCCGTCAAACCCGAGCTGGCCGCCGTCTTGAACGAGCGGAGCCTTGCCGATCTCCGCGCGCATCGGGAGAAGCTGCTGGGCCTGGAGGCGGAGGAGCGCGAGAGCCTCAACGATCCCGAGTACCTGATCGGCTTCGACGGGCAGATCTATCTGTCCGACCCCGAACACATCCTGGCGAGGCCATCGCCGGGCCGGGCGTCGGCGGACCCGTATCCGGCGCTGTCCTCCGCGCTCGACCAGATCGACGCGATGGCCACTGCCGCAGGGGATCCGACCGCGGCCGGCCGGGATCGCGAGACGGACGCGCCCGACCAGACCGGAATGCTGTCTGCCGGGCTCGACGTCTCGCCGGACGAGGCACGCGCGCTGACCCGCCAGATCAATCTCGGCCGGGTGCTCGAGACGCGGGAGATGACCGCCCACCAGCATCCGGACATCCTCGGCATCGATGGCGACGGTCGCGCAATTCTGAGCGACGGAACCCGCGCCGGTGTGCACGAGCTGTTTCTCGGCGCGGATCTCGGCGATGAATGGGCCAGCCCTCAGCCCATTGTCCTGCCGTCCGCGGCGGCGGGCCCGGAGCTCGATGCCTTCGCGTCGAGACTTGCCTATGTCGCGCAGTCCGACGTGATCGTGCCGCATGGGGAGACGGGCTGGAAGGTGGTGGAACCGACCGCCCCGGCGGAAGACAGGACGATCGAATTCGAGGGGCCGGACGCGTTCGAAATCGGCCCGGACGGGCAGCGGCGGCCGATCGCGCTGCACGACGCGCTCGGCCCTCGCATCGGATCCGGCGCCTTCAAGACCGTCTTCCGGGTCGGCGACAAGATCGTGCTGGTGCAGCGGGACGGCAATGCGCTGCCGCTCTTCGAGGAGATGCGGGATCTCGCCAGGCTGGAGGAGGAAGGGTTCCCCACGGTCCGGGTTCTCGGGCTGACGCGCATCCACGGCAGGTCGGCCATGGTCGCGGACCTGCAGTGGAAGAGCAGCCACGAGATCGAATACGACGGCGAGATCCTGGACGATTCCCGGCTGAGCCAGCGCAGCGTCGACAGCCTGGCGCTGATCGAAAGGCTGATGATCGAGAAGGGCGTCCGCTTCGGTGACATGGAGCTGATGGCCGGGCTGGATGGCAGCTTCGCCCTCTGGGACGTGGGCGGTGTCCGGTTCGGCGTCAAACCGTCGCCGTCGCAGCTGGAGGATATCCGGCAGCTGCGCGGGGTGGCCGAGGCGAAGGCGGCCCGAGACCGGGAGTTGCCGCAGGCGCCGGCCGGCCGTGAGGTCGAAGGCAACGGCCGGCCCGATGACGATGACGGACCGGACGACGGAGGCGATCCGCCAGGAGGTGGCATCGCCCCGGACCCGTCGCCCCGCCCGACCGTGCCGCCGGGCGGCGGCGCCAACCTGCGCGAGCCATCCGGCGACGAGGCCGGACCGGCCCTTCCGTCCGGCGGTATGCAGAAGCCCGAACCGGGGGCGGCATCGGAGCCCGAACTGCATGCGTCGCCCAGGGCCTATGCGCGGGACCGCGGGCTGGAGCAGGTCCCTGTCATCGACTTCAGGCCGTTTGAAGGCCTGAGCCCGCACCAGGTCCTGGTCAATGACGAGCTGTTCAAGGACTGGCGATACCAGCGCCGCTCCTTCGCGGCGAACATCGACCCGCGGGACGAGGCGGCGCGGCGGCAGGTCCAGGGGCTCGCGGATATCACCGGCGTTGAGATCCTGATGCCCACGCAGACCGGGCCCGGCCCGTGGGAGGTCGCGAAGCCCCGACCCGTGGGGGCCCCTCAGGGAGGCCTCGCCCTGCAGGACGACGGGACGATCGTCCTGGTCGATGACCAGGGCGGCCGCCGGGCAGTCGCGCCGGAAGATGTGCTGGGCGAGATGCTGGGGGTCGGCGGCTTCAAGACGGCGTTCAGGCTGCACGACAAAGCGACCGTGGTCTTCCGCGACGAGACCAACGAGGTCGAAACCCCTTTCAACGACCCGCAATACTATCTCGACATCACACAGCGCTTGAAGGCGCTGGGGGCGCCTCATGTCGTCGACGTGCTCGGCGTCGTTCGGATCCACGGAAAATCGGCCTTCGTCACCGATCTCCATGCCGCCAGCGACCGAACATTGCGATCCCTTGTGGGAACGGTCGATCTCGATGGGGTCGGCACCATGCTCTGGCAATTCGACAGCTCCGATTTCACCGAAGCCGGGCTGTCCAGCCTCGTCGCGACCAGGGCGTTCCTGCACGATCTCGCGCAGCAAAGGCTCTACATCTCCGACATCGAGTTCCTGGTGGATCGGCAGACCGGCGCATTCAAGCTGTGGGATTACGGCCAGCTGTCCCGGGATGACAAAATCGGGCCGCGGGAAACGTCGAAGCAGAAGCAGTTCAGGCGGACCATCCACTATGTCGATCAGCTGATCGATGCCCATCGGCAGAAGCTCGCCTCCGACAGGTCGGCCGGCGAGCTCCCCCCGAGCCCGGGCGAAACGCCGCCCGATGACGGCCTGCCGGGCGGGGGCGTGCGGCGCACGGATCCGAAGCCCCCGACCGTTCCGCCCGGCGGCGGGGCAGCGGCGCTGCCGCGGCCGACGGACGATGTCGACGCCGGAACACCCAAGGTCTCCAGGGATGCGCCGCCATCGCCCGCATCCGACCCGATATGGACCACGATCGACGACCACCTGGCGACGCTGGCGACCGCCCGGGACCGCGCGGATATCAAGGCAGTCCGTGCCGTGCTGTCGGATCTGGCCGCGCTGAAGATGCGCGCCTGGGATGCCCCGGAACCGGAACGCCCCGCGCTGCGAGCCCTGGCCGACCAGGCCCGTGCCCTGCAGCTGGAGCTGATCGACGTAACCTCGAACCTGGCCCGCACTTCCGGCGGCGGCGATGGCCTCCTGAAGGACTGGATCGACGTGGCGCTCGTCGGCCGTCTGACCGACATGGTGCGTCGCCGGGACGGGGAGACGACGGTGCCGGTGGCTGAGGAGCCCCGCCCGCCCGTGGGTTGGATCGGCGGCCGGCCGGCGGCGACGCGGGCCGAGATCGAGCTGTACGACGCCGAGCGGAAGCTGCGCGTGCTGGACGAGCTGGCCCGGCGCGGCGGGACGGAGCTGCCCGTCGGCGAGGACCGGCCGGTCCTCTACGCCTACTATGGATTGCGGGCGCCGAAACTCGACGGAGCCCGTGAGACGCATTACCCGCGCCCGGTGGTCGCCCGTCCGATGAAGCTGCGATCGCGGCAGGCCCATGACGCGTTGTTGCAGGAGCAGCAGCGCCTCGACGCGGAACAGCGGGAGATCGACGACACGCGGCGGGCGTTCCTGGACCGGGCCCGCCTGGCCCTGCAGGCCGCGTCATCCCGCCCTGTCACGGCAGGACTGGCCTCCGGCGCGCTGCCCCCCGGCATCGATATGACGACGCCGGGCCAAGCCTATTACGACCTCAACCAGGGCCTGCGCGAGCTGCCCCGCTCGACCCAGGACCTGCATGGCAAGGTGCAGCAGTTCGGCCGGGTGCGCGATCATTTCCGCGACCTGGTCCAAGGCCTAGGCCACGTCTTCACCGGACGTCCGACCGTGGAGGACGGCCACGCCGTGGCCGCCAGGGTTGCGGATGAGGCGATCCGCTGGACGATCGCGCGGCTCGACCGCCTGGCCGGCGGCCCCATCGGCCGGATGGACCGGCTGGCCAAGGGCGAGGCGCTACTGCAGGCCTTCGATCTCGAACTCGACCGGTCGGGGCGTCACCTCCAGGAGCTGGCCGCATCGGGCCAGCCGGTTCCGCCGAACGGCCTGGCCGCGGCGGACATGGCCCGGCTGCGGGGCCAGGTCGCCGCGGTGCGCGAGCACCTTGCACGCGTTTTCGCCTGGCCGCAGAGCTGGGAGGGACAGTTCTCCGCACAGCTGCAGCTGCTGCGGCTGAGCCGGGACCTGCGCGACCTGCTGTGGAACACCCGCTTCAACCGCCCGGTGGATCTGGACAGCCTGGCGCCCCAGAGCCGTGCCTATCTCACGTCCCTGCGCAATTTATGGGCTTCGGTCGTGCCGGAACCTTCGGAGTTCAGCCATCCCGCGCCCGGGCCGAGACCGGACCCGGAGGATGGCGCCGCTCAGCCGCTCCACCGCCCTGCGCCGGACACGGGCCCGAGCCTGCTGGTCCAGCTCAGCTATCAGGTGTGGGCGGTCATCAGGCTGCTGGGACAGCAGAAGGCCGAGCTGTCGCAGGGTGACTTCGCCACCCTCGTCGGCAAGCTGCAGGCGGCCGGGAACCGGGCCTATGCTCTGCGTGCGGATCGTGACGCCAAGCCCTATGAGCAGCAGCTGAGAGACGACATCGAGCGTGACATGAACGAAGCCCGTGCCTGGCTTCCGGAGATCGTCAGGCTCCTGCGACTCATGGCCGGGTCTCCGGGCAGCGCCGGCGCAGAGGCCGAGCCGTCCCTCAACCCCCAGGTCGGAACCGCGATCCATCGTCTCGAGCAGGCCCACCGGGCGCTGGAAGGTGTGAATGCCGACGCCGCCGAGGGCGCGGCCTCGGCGGCGATCCGTCACATCGAGGCGGCTATCGGCAGCCTGCAGTCCTATAGCCTGGAGTCACTGGCCGTGCCCCAGCCGGCGGCGCATGAGGAACCGATCGTCGACGCCCATCTGCACCGGATGCGCGAGGACATGGAGGGCCGGCGCGAGGCGTGACGGCCGGCGGGACGTCGCCGCCCGGGAAGGCGAAACGCCCCCCGGTGCCGGCCCTTGCGCCAGGCGGCCGTCTGGCACGATCTCAGCGAGCCCCCTCATGCGCGATGGTGTAGCGCTGATGCGCGTTGCTGGTGGTGGCCGAGGCCAGCTGCCGCCAGGCGTGCAGCGCCTCGTCGTAGTTGTCGAATGGGCCCTGCAGGCTCTCGGTGCCGCCGACCAGCCGGTCGAAGCGGGTGTCGGCGTATTCGCCACCGATGATCCAGAAGCGGTTCGTCATGGTCCTATCCTCCGTCGGGGCGCTCTTTGGCGGGCGCAGATGATCAATGGAACTGGGCGGCTTCGGTCGATTCGCGGAGCGCGGTGGTCGAGGCCTTGCCGCCGGAGATGGCGAGGCTGACGGCATCGAAATAGCCGGTGCCGACCTCGCGCTGGTGCTTGGTCGCGGTGTAGCCCTGGGCCTCGGCCGCGAACTCCGCCTGCTGCAGCTCGGAATAGGCGGCCATCTGCCGCTCCTTGTAGCCACGCGCGAGCTCGAAGGTGGCGAAGTTCAAGCTGTGGAAGCCGGCCAGGGTGATGAACTGGAACTTGTAGCCCATGGCCCCCAGCTCGCGCTGGAACTTGGCGATGGTGGCGTCGTCCAGATTGGCCTTCCAGTTGAAGCTGGGCGAGCAGTTATAGGACAGGAGCTTGCCCGGGAACTGCCGGTGGATGCCCTCGGCGAAGCGCCTGGCCTGGCCGAGATCGGGCTTCGAGGTCTCCATCCACAGCAGGTCGGCATAGGGCGCGAAGGCCAGGCCGCGGGCGATGCAGTATTCCATCCGGTTCTCCGGTTTGATCGGATGGAAGCCTTCCTCGGTGCGGGTCGCGCGGTCGATGAAGGGATGGTCGCGCTCGTCGATGTCGCTGGTGATCAGCTTGGCGCTTTCGGCGTCGGTGCGGGCCAGCAGCACGGTCGGCACGTCCATCACGTCGGCGGCGAGGCGGGCGGCATTGAGAGTGCGGATGAAGCTGCGCATCGGCACCAGCACCTTGCCGCCGAGATGGCCGCATTTCTTCTCCGACGCCAGCTGGTCCTCGAAATGCACGCCGGCGGCGCCGGCCTCGATCATCGCCTTCATCAGCTCGAAGGCGTTCAGCGGCCCGCCGAAGCCGGCCTCGGCATCGGCCACGATCGGCGCGAACCAGTGCCGTTTGGCGCCGCCCTCGGCATGCTCGATCTGGTCGGCGCGCTGCAGCGTGCGGTTGATCTTCTTCACCGCCTCCGGCACCGAATCCGCCGGGTACAGGCTCTGGTCCGGATACATCTGGCCGGCGGTGTTGGCGTCGGCCGCGACCTGCCAGCCGGACAGGTAGATCGCCTCCAGCCCCGCCCGCACCTGCTGCATCGCCTGGGTGCCGTTGGTGGCGCCGAGCGAGTTGACGAAGTCGCGCTTGTGCATCAGCTCCCACAGTCGCTCGGCGCCGAGCCTGGCCAGCGTGTGCTCGATCCGGACCGATCCGCGCAGCCGGTCGACATCGGCCGGGGCGTAGTCCCGGACGATGCCGTCGAACCGGCCGGCCTGGGTTCGGATCATGGTCGGAGAGTCGAGGGGAGCCATCCTGTAAATCCTTTTCATTTCATTCCGGGCGGCGCGCCATGCTGCGCTGCGGTGATGGGAATGATGTTGGGTCCCGCTCCAGGCAGCGTCAACGCGGCGTTGAGCGTGAAAGGGAAAGGTTGTAAAGTTTGTTGATGGCTGTTTTGTAAATCGGAGAAGATCGATGGCGGCGCGCAAGCCGATGCTGGGGCACAAGATCCGGCGGCTGCGGCGCGACCGCGAGGTCACCCAGGCCCTGCTGGCGGAGCGGCTGGGCATCTCCGCCTCCTATCTCAACCTGATCGAGAGCAACCAGCGGCCGGTAACGGTCGAGATCCTGCTGAAGCTGGGCCAGATCTTCGACCTCGACCTCGCCAGCTTCGCCGAGGACGAGGGCGAACGGCTGGTCGGCGGCCTCAGCGAGGTGTTCGGCGACCCGCTGTTCGCCACGCCGCGGCCCGGCACCGCCGGGCTGAAGCGCCAGGACATCATCGACCTGGCTGCCCAGGCGCCGGCCGCAGCCGAGGCGGTGCTGGCCCTGTACCAGGCCTATCGCGAGGGGCGGGAGACGCTGCGCCTCCTGGCTGAGCAGCGATCGGCGCCGGACGGCGCGCTGGCCGAATCCGCCTCACCGCTGGACGAGGTGCGCGACTGGGTGCAGTCGCATGGCCATCATTTCCCGGAGCTGGAGACGGCGGCGGAGGAGATCTGGCAGGCCGGGGCGATCGAGCCCGGCGCCCTGTTCCCGGGGCTGATCCGCTACCTGGACGAGGAGCTGACGCTGCGGGTCAAGGTGATGCCGGTCGAGGTGATGGGGCCGGTGCGCCGCCGCTACGACCGGCACGGCCGCCGCATCCTCTTGTCCGAGATGCTGCCGCTGCCCAGCCGCAGCTTCCACCTGGCGGTTCAGATCGCTCTGATCAAGTACCGGGCGCTGCTGGACGAGATGGTGGCGCCGGTCGGCTTCTCCGGCCCCGCGGCGTCGCGCCTCGGCCGCATCGTCCTGGCCAACTACCTGGCCGGGGCGGTGATGATGCCCTATGACCGGTTCTGGCGGGCGGCGACGGCGCTGCGCTACGACATCGAGGTGCTGCAGAGCCGGTTCGAGGCATCGTTCGAGCAGGTCTCGGTCCGCCTGACGACGCTGCAGCGCCAGGGCGCCAAGGGCGTGCCCTTCTTCCTGATCCGCAGCGACAAGGCCGGCAACGTGTCGAAGCGCCTGGGCGCCACCAACTCCGCCTTCGCCCGGATGGGCGGCGCCTGCCCCTTGTGGATCCTGCCCGACGCCTTCCGCTCGCCCGGCCGGGTCCAGACCCAGCTGGCGGAGCTGCCGGACGGCAGCCGCTGGTTCACCATCGCCCGCACCGTGTCCAAGCCCGGCGCCGGCTTCCGCGCGCAGGGGCAGAGCTTCGCCCTGGCGCTGGGCTGCGAGATCGCCCATGCGGCGCAGCTGGTCTATGCCGACGGCATCGATCTGGCGGCGGACGAGGCGGCGGCGCCGATCGGCCTGCATTGCCGGCTGTGCGAACGGCCGGATTGCGACCAGCGCGCGTTCCCGCCGCTGAACCATGTGCTGTCGGTGGACGAGAATTTGCGTGGCGCCACGCCCTATCAGTTCACCCCGGCCGCGTAATACCTCGTTGACGATGACCCATGGTCCTCACCGTCATGGCGAGCCCCGAAGGGGCGTGGCCATCCAGGATGGTCCAGTTCGTTCCGGCTGCACGACTGGATGGCCGCGCTTCGCTCGCCATGACGAGGAAGGGGCGGAGAGTCGACCTGAGTAGGGATTGGTACAATACCTTGCCGTTCTTCAACGAAGCGGCTTGCGAATATTGGGATATCGCGATCAAACTGCCGGGCGACTGTCTCAATCCCGGAGGGGAGACGACCCATGGCGCACAAGTTCGAAATCTACAAGGACAAGGCCGGCGAGTTCCGGGTGCGGTTCAAGTACAATTCCGAGACGATCTTCTCGACCGAGGGCTACTCCAGCAAGGCCTCAGCCAAGAACGCGATCGAGTCGATCAAGAAGAACGGCCCGGACGCGCCGACCGACGACACCACCGCCTCCAGCTGACCACGGCGGCCGGGCGGCGGCGGCCCACGCCCCGCCCGGTGCGCGGCCCCGGCCCGGTCAGCTCCAGGGCGTTCCCGCCGGCTGCCGCACCGCGGTGTTCAAGCGGTTCCAGACATTCTCCAGCGCGATCTGCAGGATCAGGGCCGCGAGCGCCTTCTCCTCATAGTGCCGGGCGGCCTCGGCCCAGACGTCGTCGGGCACGCCGTCGCCCCGCTCGCCGATCCGCGTCACCGCCTCGGCGAGCGCCAGGGCGGCGCGCTCGGCCTCGCTGAAATGTGGCATGTCGCGCCACGCGGTGACGGCGTAGAGCCGCGGATCGGTCATCTCCTTCTTCATCGTGAACGCGGCCTCGACGCAGACGCTGCAGCCGTTGATCTGGCTGGTGCGCAGATTGACGAGGTCGATCGTCGCAGAAGGCACGCCGGCCTTCTCCACCGCCTGCCATAAGGCCGTCAGCGCTTGCAGGGCTTCGGGCAGCACCAGCGCCGGGTTCTTCATTCGGGCCTGCATCATCGGTCTCCTTCGTTGCATGCGACGGCACCGGCCCGGCCTGTCACATCGGCCCGGGCCTCGTTCGTCATGGCCATGACGGATCCGGCAGCGGAAAGTGTGACCGATGGACGAGACGAAATTTCTGGCGCGGCAGTTCGAGACCAACCGTCCGCATCTGCGCGCGATCGCCTACCGCATGCTGGGGTCGCTGAGCGAGGCCGAGGACGCGGTGCAGGAGAGCTGGCTGAAGCTGAGCCGCGCCGATGTCGAAGGCGTGGCCAATCTTGGCGGCTGGCTGACCACGGTGGTGGCGCGGGTGTGCCTGGACCATCTGCGCCGCCGCCGGTCCCGCCGCGAGGAGCCGCTGGAGCCGGACGAGCCCGAGTTGCCGGCCGGGCCGGAGGCAGATCCCGAGCATGAGGCGGCGATGGCCGATGCGGTCGGCCTGGCCCTGCTGGTGGTGCTGCAGACCCTGGCCCCGGCCGAGCGCGTCGCCTTCGTGCTGCATGACATGTTCGACCTGCCCTTCGACGAGATCGCGCCGATCCTCGGCCGCACCCCGGCCACCACCCGGCAGCTGGCCAGCCGGGCGCGGCGACGGGTGCAGGGCGCGCCCCGGACACCCGACGTCGACCTCGCGCGCCGGCGCCAGATCGTCGACGCCTTCCTGGCGGCCTCGCGCGGCGGCCGATTCGAGGATCTCCTGGCAGTGCTCGACCCTGGCATCGTGGTCCGCCCCGACGCCGCCGCAGTGCGGGCGGGGGCGCCAGGCGAGATCCGCGGCGCCGATGCCGTCGCCCGCTTCTTCCTGGGCCGCGCCACCGGCGCCAGGCCGGCGCTGGTGGACGGCGCCGTCGGGGCGGTGGTCGCACCGCAAGGCCGGCTGTTCCTGGCGCTCGGCTTCACCATCGAAGACGGCTGGATCACCGCGATCGAGGCGATCGCCGATCCCGAGCGGCTGCGCCGGCTGGACCTCGCCATCCTCTAGGAACCGTCGCCGGCTTCGCTCTAGACTGCGGCGTCCCAGCCGCAGGAGCGCCGCATGCCCGACCTTACCCGCCGCACCACCCTGAAGGCGGGCGTCGCCGCCGCCGCGATCGGCCTGGCCCCCGCCGTGCTGCGGGCCGCGGCGCCGACGCTGAAGCTGCGGATCCTGGAGACGACGGACCTGCATGTCGCCGTCTTCCCCTATGACTACTATCGCGACAAGGGCGACGACACGATGGGCCTGGCCCGCACCGCCGCGGTGCTGGCCGCCGCCCGGGCCGAGGCCGGCAACGTCCTGTTGTTCGACAATGGCGACGTGATCCAGGGCAACCCGATGGGCGACTACATCGCCTATCAGCGCGGGCTCGACGGCGGCGCGGTGCACCCGATCGTCAAGGCCATGAACCTGCTGGCCTATGACTGCGGCACCATGGGCAACCACGAGTTCAACTACGGGCTCGACTATCTCGGCAAGGCGATGATGCAGGGCGCGAATTTCCCCCTGGTCTGCGCCAACCTGCTGAAGACCGACGGCAGCCCGTACCTGCCGCCGTACAAGATCCTGGAACGCAATCTGAAGGACGATGCCGGCGCCGCGGTGCCGGTGAAGATCGGCGTCATCGGCTTCGTGCCGCCGCAGATCATGCAGTGGGACCAGGGCCATCTCGCAGGCCATGTCACCACCACCGACATCGTCGACGCCGCGAAGCGGTATGTGCCGGAGCTGCGCAAGGCGGGGGCCGAGCTGGTGGTGGCGCTGTGCCATTCCGGCATCGCCGGCGGCAAGCGCGAGGGCGGCGAGGAGAATGCGGCCCTGTTCCTGGCCGAGGTGCCGGGCATCGACGTGATCCTGACCGGCCACCAGCATTTGGTGTTCCCCGGCCCCGACTTCGCCGGCATCGACGGCGTCGACGCCGAGCGCGGCACGCTGCACGGCATCCCGGCGGTGATGGCCGGGTTCTGGGGCAGCCATCTCGGCATCATCGACCTGGAGCTGGAGCGCGACGGCGCCGCCTGGAAGGTCGCCGCCTTCAAATCCGAGGCGCGGCCGATCTACCAGCGCAAGGACCGCAAGGTGACGCCGCTGGTCGAATCCAAGCCGGAGATCCTGGCYGCGGCGCAGCCGGAGCATGACGCCACCCTGGCCTATGTGCGCCAGCCGGTGGGCGAGATCTCGGCCCCGATCACCAGCTATTTCGCCCTGGTGGCCGACGACCCGTCGGTGCAGATCGTCAGCCAGGCCCAGCTCTGGTATGTCGCGCCGCTGCTGGCCGGCACCCCGGCGGCGGGGCTGCCGCTGCTGTCCGCCGCGGCTCCGTTCAAGGCCGGCGGCCGCGGCGGGCCGGACTATTACACCAGCGTCCCGGCCGGGCCGATCGCGATCAAGAACGTCGCCGACCTGTATCTCTACCCGAACACGGTGCGGGCGGTGCGCGTCTCCGGCGCCATCGTGCGCGAATGGCTGGAACGGTCGGCCGGCATCTTCAACCGGATCGACCCGGCCAAGGCCGAGGAGCAGCCGCTGATCGACCCCGGCTTCCCGTCCTATAATTTCGACGTGATCGATGGGGTGACCTACAAAATCGACCTGACCCAGCCCTCGCGCTACGACGGCGACGGCAAGCTGGTGGCGCCGGATTCGCACCGCATCGTCGATCTACAGTTCCAGGGCAAGCCGATCGACGAAAAGCAGGAGTTCGTCGTCGTCACCAACAACTACCGTGCCGGGGGCGGCGGCAGCTTCCCGGGCCTCGACGGCAAGAACATCGTGGTCGAGGCGCCGGACACCAACCGCGACGTGCTGGTGCGCTTCATCCACGAGCAGGGCCGGATCGACCCGACCGCCGACGGCAATTGGAGCTTCGCGCCGCTGCCGAAAACCGTGGTCGTCACCTTCCCCGGCGCCCCGGCCGCCGCCCAGTCGGTACCGCCCGGCCTGGCCATCGAGCCGGCGGGCGACGCCGGTGACGGCTTCGCCAAGTACCGGCTGGTGTTCGCGGGGTAACGACGCGATGAAGATCGTACTGGCAGCAACCGAGAACCGGCTCGCCGATGCCTGGGAAAAGGCCTTCACGGATGTCGCCGATGTGGGCGTCCATCGCGGCTCGATCTTCGACATCGCATGCGACGCCGTGGTCAGCCCGGCGAACAGCTTCGGCTTCATGGATGGCGGCATCGATGCGCTGTATCTCGACCGGTTCGGGGTCGAGGTCCAGTCCCGGCTCCGCCGCCTGATCCTGGACCGGCACCATGGCGAGCTGCTGGTCGGCGGCGCCGAGGTGGTCGAGACCGGCGACCCCGCGCAGCCGTACCTGATCGCCGCGCCGACCATGCGGGTGCCGATGGTGCTGGGGCCGGAGACGGTCACTCCCTATCTGGCGACCCGCGCCGTGCTGCTGCTGGCCCGGCACCGCACCTTCGCCACCGGGGAACGCCTGTCGGACCGCCTGCGCACCATCGCCTTTCCGGGCATGGGAACCGGCGTCGGCCGCGTCCCGGCCGAGATCTGCGCCCGCCAGATGCGGGTGGCGGTCGACGAATTCCTGCCGGAGGGCTACCGCATGCCGAAGAGCTGGGCGGAGGCCGGCGAGCGAAACCAGCGTCTCTACACCGACCGCCCGACCCGGCTGCAGCACTGACCGTCAGTCCGCGTGCACCTGCACCGCCGGCGCGGCGGTGCCGCGCTTGGGCTTGCGCAGCAGGATCAGCAGCGGGATCGCCGCGATCGCCAGCACCATCAGCAGCTTGAAATCGTCGATATAGGCGATCAGCGTCGCCTGCTGGTTGACCATCTGGTCGATCATGGCGCGGCCGGTCACGGTGCCCGGGGACATCATGTCCGGCAGCTGCTGCACCGCCGGGCTGAAGGCGGTGACGTGCTCGCCCAGCAGCTGGTGGTTGGTCTGGATGTTGCGGGTCAGCAGCGCGGTGACGACCGAGATGCCGATCGCGCTGCCGAGGTTGCGCGACACGCTGTAGATGCCGGCGCCCTCGTCGAGATACAGCCGCGGCAGGGTCGAGAAGGCCATGGTCGAGAGCGGCACGAAGACCAAGCCCAGCCCGGCACCCTGCACCAGCCCATCGATCATGAACTCGGTCGAGGAGATGTCGAGGGTGTAGCCGGTCATCCGCCACAGCGAGCCGATGATCATGCCCAGGCCCAGCAGCAGCAGGAGGCGGGTGTCGACCTTGCCGATCAGCCGGCCGACCGCCAGCATCGCCACCATGGTGCCGATGCCGCGCGGCCCCATCACCAGCCCGGCGGTGACCACTGGATAGCCCAGCATGGTTTGCAGGAACGGCGTCGCCAGGGCCATGATCGAGTAGTACAGCGACCCGACGATGGCCATCACCACCATGGCGACCACGAAGTTGCGGTCGGTGAACAGCGCCGGCCGGACGAAGGGCGCCTCCGCCGTCAGCAGATGGACGACGAAGAGGTAGAAGCCGAGCGCCGCCAGCACCAGCTCGATGATGATCTCGAGCGAGTTGAACCAGTCCTGGTCCTGGCCGCGGTCGAGCATCATCTGCAGCGCGCCGATGCCGAGGCTGAGGAAGGCGAAGCCGAGCCAGTCGAAGCGCTTGGCCGCCTGCTTGCCGGTGTCCGGCATGAAGATCAGCACGCCGGCCAGCGCCAGGGCGCCGATCGGCACATTGATGTAGAACACCCAGCGCCAGGAATAGTGGTCGGTCAGCCAGCCGCCGAGCACGGGGCCCAGGATCGGCCCGACCATGACGCCGACGCCCCAGATCGCCATGGCCTGGCCGCGCCGCTCCGGCGGGTTGATGTCGATCACCGTGGCCTGGGACAGCGGCACCAGGGGCGCGCCGAACACGCCCTGCAGCAGCCGGAAGCCGACGATCTCGGTGACGTTCTGGGCCAGGCCGCACAGCACCGAGGCGCCGACGAAGCCGACCACCGAGATCACGAACAGGTTCTTGCGGCCGATCCGGCTGACCAGCGCGCCGGTGACCGGCGTCATGATCGCCGCGGCCACGATGTAGGAGGTCAGGACCCAGTTGATCTGGTCCTGGTTGGCGCCGAGATTGCCCTGCATGTAGGGCAGCGCGATGTTGGCGATGGTGGTGTCCAGCGCCTGCATGATGGTGGCCAGCATCACGCAGACCGTGATCATCCCGCGATGGGGGATGCTGTCGCCGGGGGCTGCCATCTCACTGCGCTCCGAACGCCGTGCCTCCGAGGAAGGGCAGGCCGCGGGCATGGCCGGTGTCGATCGCGACCTCGGTGCTCATGCCCGCGCGCAGCTGCGGCTTGCCGGCGGTGTCGACCAGGACGCGGACCGGAATGCGCTGGGTCACCTTCACCCAGTTGCCGCTGGAATTCTGCGGCGGCAGCAGCGAGAACTCGGCGCCGCTGGCCGGGCTGAGGCTGTCGACGCGGCCGGTCCAGGTGACGCCCGGATAGGTGTCGACCGTGACCTCGACCGGCTGACCGGTCCTGACGTTGGTCAGGTCGGTCTCGTTCAGGTTGGCGTCGATCCAGACCTTGTCGGAGCGGACGATCGCCAGCACCGGCGACCCGGCGGTGACATAGGCGCCGGGCAGCACCGCATCGGCCTTGGCGGCGATGCCGGGGAACGGCGCCTTGACCTGGGTGTGGTCGAGGTCGAGCTGCGCCTGGTCGCGCCGCGCCTGGGCCTGGCGGTAGGGCGGGTACTGGTCCAGCGTCAGGTCGGGGTTGCCGCCCAGCTTGGCCAGGGTCATGCCGATCTGCGACTGAGCGACGTCGACATTGCTCTTCGCCACATCGAGCGCCTGGCGGGTGTCGTCGAAGGCCGATTGCGAGGCGTTGCCGTTCTTGGCCAGCGCGGCGATGCGGTCATGGTCCTTCTGGCGGTAGTCCTGAGTGGTGCGGGACTGGTCCAGCACCGCCTGCTGCTCCACCAGATTGGCCTTGATGCCCTGGAAGTCGAAGGCGGCCTGGCGCATGTCGGCCTCGGCCTGCTCCAGCGCGTAGCGCGGGGCGCGGTCGTCGATGCGGAACAGCACCTGGCCGGCCTGGACCGGCTGGTTGGTGGCGACGTCGATGCCGACCAGCCGGCCCGAGATCTCGGGCGCGATCGACACCGTGTCGGCATGGACATAGGCGTTGTCGGTGCCGGCGTAGCGGCCGCCCATGGCATAGAGGGCGACGCCCACCACCGCGATCACCAGCGGCACGCCGGCCAGCAGCACCAGGCGCAGGCCGCGCCGGCGCGGCCTGGCCGGCATCGGCGCTTCGCTCGCCTGCTGCGACGGCTTCAGAGCCGTGTCGTTGCTTCCGTCCGGCATCTCAACACCGCCTGACGGCATCGGCCGCCGGTTCATCGGGGTCACAGGTCAGCTTGGACTTGAGGATCTGCAGGTCGCCGATCAGCCGGGCCATGACATCGGCTGGCAACCGGGCGCTGTAATCGTCCTGCCACTGCGCGATCAGGGCCTCGAGCTGGTCGACGATCGGCCGGGCGGGCGGCAGCAGATGCAGCGCGTGGGCGCGCCGGTCGTTCGGGTCCCGCCGGCGCTCGACCCAGCCGCGGGTCTCCATCCGGTCGATCAGGCCGGTGACGGTCATCTTCTCGACATCCAGCAGCTCGGCAAGCCGCGCCTGAGTGATGCCGGGATTGCGGTCGAGCATGATCAGCACCCGGTACTGCGGCCGGGTCAACTCGAGACCGGCCGCCCGCACCCGCTCGTCGAAACGGCGGCGCAGCAGCTGATCGAGATCCTTGATCAGGGTGTAAAGACTGACGAGAGGCTTGATCTCGCTCATGGGCTAAGCGACCTGACTGTAAGGTGACTTACTATATGGCTAGTGACCGACCGGTGCAAAGGACCGATCCATGGCCAGGACGCAGAGCTGCCGATAGGAATTCGCGCAGCAGCGGCGGGGCGGCTACCTCAGCGCAGCCATACCCGGGCAGTGGCAGTGGCGCCGGTCGCGTCGATCACGGTGATCTGCGCCGCGCCCGGGCCCGGTGGTGTCCAGTCGGCGTCGCGCTTCAGCGGCGAGGATGGGATCGGCCTGCCGTCGACCATCCACAGGAACGGCCGGCGCCCGCCGATGGCGACCAGGGACAGCGAGGCGAAGCGGTCGCCGTCGCGCGGCCGCTCCACCGCCGCGCCGTCGGCCGGGAAGGCGATCGACAGCGGCTCGAGCCCGGCCAGGGACGGCAGCGGCGCCAGCGTGACCGGACCGGAGGCCAGCCGCTTCAGCCGCGGCGGCAGGTCCTCCGCCCGCACCATCGGCGTGCCGGCCGGCGCCGGGCCGACCACGTCGCGGGCCGGCGGCGGCAGCAGGGCGAAGGCGCGGAACAGCAGCGGCGCCGCGGTGTTGCGGCCGAAGCGGTCGGGGCTGGGCGACCCGTCCGGCCGGCCGACCCAGATGCCGATCGTGTGCTCGGCGTCGAAGCCGATCGCCCAGGCGTCGCGGAAGCCGTAGGAGGTGCCGGTCTTGAAGGCGATGCGGCGGCCGTCGCGCATCAGCCCGGGATCGGCCATCGCCACCGGCGGCGGCGCCGAGGCCAGGATGTCGGTGACGTACCAGGCGGCCGAGGGGTCGAGGATGCGCGGCCCGTTCTGGCCCGAGGGCGGGGCGTCGGCGCGCCAGACCAGGTCCGGCAGGACACCGCCGCGGGCAATGCCGGCATAGAGGCGGACGAGGTCGAGCAGCGTGGTGCCGCCGCCGCCCAGCGCCACGGCCAGGCTGGGCAGAACGGTGGGATCGTCGAAGCGCAGCGGCGCGCCGGCCTGGCGCAGCCGGGCGGCGAAGCGGGCCGGGCCGACATGGTCCAGCATCTGCACCGCCGGGATGTTCAGCGACCGCTGCAAGGCCTCGCGCACCGAGACCTCGCCGGAATAGCCGGGGTCGAAATTGGTCGGGGCGTAGTCGCCGAAGCGCATCGGCAGGTCCAGCACCACCGTCTCCGGCAGGATGATGCGGTCCTCGAAGCCCATGCCGTAGATGAAGGGCTTCAGCGCCGAGCCGGGCGAGCGCACGGCGCGGGCGAGGTCCATCTGGCCGTCGCGCCGCTCCTCGAAGAAGGTGCCGGAGCCGAGATAGCCGACCACCCGTCCGGTCGCGTTTTCGACCACCACCGCCGCCAGGTTGCTGCTGGCATCGAGGCCGCGCAGCGACCGGTCGGCCAGCTCCTCCAACCCCGCCTGCAGGCGGCCGTCGATGGTGCTGCGCAGCACCTCCTGGCCGCGATTCTCGGCCAGCAGCCGCTCGGCCAGATGTGGCGCCCGGAACGGCAGCGGCTGCCGGGACGCGGGGGTCGGCTGCTCGGTCGCCTCGCGCGCCGCCAGCGGGTCCAGCGCCCCGGCGGCGGCGATGCGCATCAGCACCCGGTCGCGGGCGTGGCGGGCCGCCTGCGGGAAGCGGTCGGGCCGCAGCCTTGTGGGCGATTGCGGCAGCGCCACCAGCAGCGCCGCCTCGCCCGGGGTCAGCAGCTTCGGCTCTTTGCCGAAATAGGCCAGGGAGGCGGCGCGCACGCCTTCGAGATTGCCGCCGAACGGGGCGAGGGTCAGATAGATGCCGAGGATCTCGTCTTTCGAGTAATGCGCCTCGAGCTGCAGCGCCCGGGCCATCTCGATCAGCTTGGAACCGAGGGTGCGCGGCCGCGGCTCGAGCAGCCTTACCGCCTGCATGGTCAGTGTCGAGGCGCCGGAGACGACGCCGCCATGCCGGACCATCTGGCCGAAGGCCCGCGCGGTCGACAGCGGATCGACGCCGAGATGCCGGCGGAAGCGCTTGTCCTCATAGGCCTGCAGCAAGGCGAGGTAGAGCGGCGACACGTCGTCGACCGTGGCCTGCAGCCGCCAGCTGCCGTCGCGGGCGGTGAAGGCGCGCAGCAACTGCCCGTCCTTGTCGAGCACGATGGCGGAGCGGTCGAGATAGCGGTCGAGCACCGGCGGGTAGCGCGCATCGAGCCACAGCACCGCGCCGACGAGCAGCGCGGCGAGGGCGATGCCCGCCCCCGCCCCGATCGCGATCTTTCGCCAAATGCCCCGAGCCGTCGTCATCCCGCCATTCTAGCGCAGCCGGTGGCGGATTCATGGCCGGAGCGAGGAGGAACGCCGCACCGGCCGCAGCTCCGTGCAATGCATGGATTTCCATGAGGTGCGGCCGTGGCTATGGCAAGATTAGAATGGGTTGCGATCTCGTCAGTCCGGAAACCGGGACACGTGCTGGACGGAGCGTTGACGGCCCCTGACGTTCATTGTCCGGCGGGAGCAGCGGATCATGATGGCAGTTCCTTCCCAGCAGGGCCTGGCGATCGACATCGATGTCTACGAACAGACCGTGGCGGCGTTGCGCGACCGGGAGCGGGAGCTCTCGCACCTCGTGGACATGGTCCCGAGCCATGTCTGGCGTCTGCGGCCCGACGGCGAGCCGACCTTCTTCAACAAGCGCATGGTGGATTTTATCGGACTGGACGTGGCGGACATCGACAAGCCGGGGATGACCCGGCTGGCGGCAATGATCGAGGCCGCCGTTTATCCGGACGACGCGGCGGCGTTCGCGGACGCGCTCGGCTGTTGCCTGCAGACCGGCGAGCCCTTTGCCATGAGGTATCGGCTGCGGCGTGCCGATGGCGCTTATCGCTGGATGTCGAGCCGCGCGGAAGCGATGCGGGATCAGGACGGATGCATCGTCCAGTGGTACGGGCTTTGTCACGACATCGACGACCAGGTGCAGGTGGAGGAAGCGCTGCGGCAGAGCAAGCAGCAGCTCGAGGAGACGATGGACGCCGTGCCGATCCGGATCTGGAGCGCAACGTCCACAGGCGGGCCGGTCTACCTCAACAAGAGATACCGGGATCATCTCCGCTCCGTCGTCCCGCACCTTATGGATGTCGAGGAGCCGCGCATCGACACGCTGCTGCAGGAGCTGGTTCATCCCGAGGACGCTCCGGAGGTGATGCGCGCGTTGCAGAATACGGCCGAGACCGGCGGTGCCGGCGTGATGCGGTTTCGGTGGCGCGAGAAAGACGGCGTCTATCGCTGGGCGGAGTGCCGGGTGGAGCCTCGGCGCGATCAAAGCGGAGCGATCGTGCAATGGTACGGCGTGTCGCTCGATATCGACGATGAGATGCGGGCGCAGGAGACGTTGCGCAACCGTGAGCAGGAGCTCTCGGTGCTCGTGGACATGGTACCGAGCCACCTCTGGCGCGTGACCCCGGAGGGCGAGACGGCCTTCTTCAACAAGCACATGGCGGACTTTCTCGGTGTGGAGACGACAGACAAGATTCGGGTGGAGGTGGCGATGGCCACAATGTTCCACCCGGACGATACGGCCGAGGTGAACGACGTGTTCGGCCGCTGCCTCGCCACCGGCGAGATCTTTTCCATGAAGTATCGCATGCGTCGCGTGGATGGCGTGTATCGCTGGATGTCGGGTCGCGCCGAGCCGCTGCGGGATGACAGCGGACACATCGTCCAGTGGTTCGGCCTCTGCCACGACATCGATGATCAGGTGCGCGCCGAAGAGGCGCTGCGGCGCGCCTCCGACAAGCTCGCACGGGCGACGCAGGCCGCAAGCCTGGCCGAACTTTCCGCCTCGATCGCGCATGAGGTGAACCAGCCACTGGCCGCGATCGTCGCCAACTCCCACGCCTGCCATCGTTGGCTGTCCGCCGAGCCCCCGAACATCGAGCGCGCGAAGATCACGGCCGAGCGCATCACCCGCGACGCCAACGCGGCCGCGGATGTCGTCAGCCGCATCCGAGCCCTGTTCCGTCGTGCGCCGCATGCCAGGTCGTCGGAAGACGTCAACCGCCTGATCGGCGAGGTTTGCCGGCTGCTGGCCGACGACATCGCAGTGAGGGGCATCCGCATCAAGACGGATCTCGAGCCTGATCTGCCGCCGGTCGCGCTCGATCGCGTGCAGGTGCAGCAGGTGTTCGTGAACCTGATCCGGAACGGGATCGAGGCGATGGACGCCGTGACTGACGGCGCGCGGGCGCTCCAGATCCGCTCCTTGCGCGAGGGTGCCGACGCGATCCGGGTCGAGGTTCGCGACGCCGGAACCGGTTTCAAGGATCCCGAGCGCGTCTTCGAGCCGTTCTTCACGACCAAACAGGATGGCATGGGCATGGGGCTGCCCATCTGCCGTTCGATCATCGAATCGCATGGCGGCCGCCTCTGGACCGCCAACAGCGAGCCACGCGGGGCGATCGTCGCTTTCACGCTCCCGTTGACGGTGGGCGAGGCGCCATGAGCACGCGCGAGGAAATCGTCTTCGTGGTCGATGACGACGCCAGCGTGCGCGAGGCGGTCGGCGAGCTGCTGGAATCCCTGGGGTGGCGGGCCGAGACCTTCGCCGCCGCCGCGGACTATGTCGCCCATGCCAAGCCCGATCTGCCGGCGTGCCTGATTCTCGATGTCGAGCTGCCCGACATCAACGGCCTAGACCTCCAGAAGCAGCTGTCCCACGACGTCCATCCGCCGATCGTCTTCATCACCGGACATGGCGACATTCCATCGTCGGTGCGTGCGATCAAGCACGGCGCCGTGGATTTCCTGACCAAGCCCTTCAGCGATGCGGACCTGATGGCCGCGGTCCAGGCGGCGATCGCCGAGGATCGGGACCAGCGATCGCAGCGCGCCGAGTTCGGCATGCTGCGGCAACGCTACCTCGACCTGACGCCGCGCGAACGCGAGGTGCTGCCCCTGGTGGTGAGCGGTCTTCTCAACAAGCAGGCCGCCGCCGAGCTGGGGATCAGCGAGGTCACGCTGCAGATCCACAGAAGGAACGTGATGCAGAAAATGGCGGCGGCGTCGCTCGCCGATCTCGTGCGGATCGCGGAGAGGCTGGACATACCGGTCACGCATTCGCGCCGAGCCGGGGGAGTTGAGCGTGAGCGAGCCTAGATCCGTCGTGGCGATCGTCGATGACGATCCGAGGCTGCTGGAGTCGCTGGAGGAGCTTCTGGAATCCGCGGGCTATGTCGCCCGCGGATTCTCGTCGGCGGGGTCGCTGCTGATCGGCGGGCTGTCGGGCCTGGACCTGCTGATCGCCGATGTCGGGATGCCTGGCGTAGACGGCTTCGAGCTTCGCGACCTGGTCAACAAGGTGCGTCCGGAGCTGCCGGTGTTCCTGATCACCGGCCGCCACGAAATCGCGGATCAGGACCGGGCCCAGGGCATCAGCGGGTTCTTCCGCAAGCCCTTCGACGCCACGGCCCTGCTTGCGGCCGTCGGCGATGCCTTGCGCAATCGAGACAGGGAGGGTGATCATGCAACTTGACCAGCCGCTCTCAGCGAGGTCGGCACCGCCGCAGCGAGGGAGTGAGGCGGAGCAACCGCTCGTCATCATCGTCGACGACCATGCGCCTGTCCGGGAAGCGCTGTCGGAGCTGATCCTGTCGGCGGGTCTTCGGCCGGCCTGCTTCGCCTCGACCCGCGAGCTCCTCGACGCCGAAGTCTTGAACAGCCCCGGCTGCATGATCCTCGATGTGCGGATGCCGGGGGCCAGCGGCCTCGACCTGCAGCACCTCCTGACCCAGAGCGGCAACCCCAAACCGATCATCTTCCTGACCGGTCACGGCGACATCCCGATGACGGTCCAGGCGATGAAGGCGGGCGCGGTCGATTTCCTCACCAAGCCGGTGCGGGACCAGACCCTGCTGGACGCCGTGCTTGCGGGCATCGCGATCGATGCCACACAGCGCGCCAGGGCCCGGGTCGCCCGGCGGCATGCCGACCGCTACAAGACCCTGACCCGGCGCGAGCGACAGGTGATGTGCGCCGTGGCGCTGGGGCGCCTGAACAAGCAGATCGCGTTCGACCTCGGCATCAGCGAGGTCACCGTCAAGCTCCACCGCAGCAATGTCATGCACAAGATGCAGCTGGCATCCGTCGGCGAGCTCGTTCGCATCTGGGAGGCACTGCCGGCCGAGCTGCGCGAGGGAACGGAGACCTAGGCTCGCCCGGCCGCTTCAGGCCCGAGCATCGGTGGGGATCGCGGCGCCTGCCGTTCCTCTCAGGCGCCGATTGACGATCATGGCGAGCGCCCAGGCGGCGGCCGTCAGGGCTATGCCGGCCGCGGCGAGGCCGGCGTAGCCCGCTGCCCCGATCACGGCGCCGGCGGCCAGGGGGCCAGCGGCGAAGCCGAGCAGATAGGCCGATCCCGCCGCGGCGGCCCAACGCCCGTTACGGTCGAGCGCGGCGGCGAGACCGAACAGATAGGGGATCGAGAAGTAGTAGAAGGCGCCCCATGCGACGAGGGCGATGATGTAGGCGGTCGGGTCGTGCGAGAGGCAGAGAACGAGCGCAACCACGATGGAGCCAACGCTGAACCCCGAAATTGGAGCCGCCCGCCCCCAGCGCACATTGAGCGCAGTGGCGGCTCCCGCGCCGGCGAGACCGACCAGCGACGACAGCGTCATCGCATAGCCGACCGCGCCTGTGTCGAGGCCGGCCCGCTCGCCGAGTGGCGCGATGAACGCGTAGATCCCGGCAGAGGCGGTCAGGTTGAGGACGATCGCCGCGAGCGTCATGAGGCCGAGCGACGGGGAAGCCTGCATCGTGTCCGTCGCAGTTTCGTCGCGTTTGGCTTGACCGTCCGGGATGAACAGCAGGAGGGGTGCGAGCGCGAGCGTCACGCCCGCAATCAGCGCCAAGATGCCGCGATGCACATAGGCGGCGGTGAGCTCGCCACCGGCGGCGAAGAGCGGCACACTGCCCAAGGCCCAGACGACCTGGAAGTAGCCATAGACCTTGTCCGGGTTGCGGCAGCGGGAGGCGACGAACGAGAGCGACACGGCGCACAGCGCGCCCTCGCCGACGCCCGCGAGTCCGCGCAGCAGGACCAGTGCCGCCAGCGACGCGCTGAAGATCGATGCGCCCTGGGCGAGCAACGTCAGCGCCACGGCGACGAGGCCGACACGCCGATAGGACAGCCGGGGCAGCGCGGGCGCGATGACGATCGACGTGATGGCGAGGGTGAGGAACTCGACGGAGGCGACGAAGCCGGCGTCGCGTTCCGACAGCGAGAGACCGGCCATGTACCCGCCGATCATGAAGGGCGACATCTGCGCGACCAGCCCGCCGATCACCTGCGCGGCGATCGCGCCAACCAAAAGGGACACGGGATCGCGAGCCGTCGAAGGATCGCGCGGGGTTCCGGTCATGGCTCGGCTGCGCTCCCTGTTCGCCGGCGCGGAGCGCGGCATAGGCCGATGGTTCTGTCGCTGGCACCCGACGAGTCGGGCCTTGCCCACCACCTCCATCCTACCTCGAAACCCGCCCCTGTCCGGCACTGCCTGCAGCACTCGGAGTCGGCCATCCGGCGGCCTACTTCTCCGGGATCACCAGCGGGCCGCAATTGTCGTCGGCGACGAAGACGGCGAGGATCTGTGCCGGCTCGCTGGCGCTGGCGTTCTCGGCGAAGAGGTGCAGCGCTCCCGGCGGCTCGAACCAGGTGGTGCCCGGCTCGTAGGTCTGCGGCGGGCCGCCGGCGAGCTGCGACCGCACCGCGCCCTTGATCACGAAGGCGGTGACCGAGCCGGGATGGCGATGGGCCGGGGTGTAGGCACCGGGCGGGAAGTCGACCGTGACGGTGGTGATCGACTTGCCGGGCACGTTCGGCAGCGCCTCGCAGGACAGCGGCTTCACCACCGTCGCCGGCCGGGTACCGGGTGCTGCACCGGCTTCGGCTTGGGCGTGGACATGGGCCGGCATCGCCGGAGCGGTGGGATCATCGACCGGCCGGCTCCCCCACAGCGCTGCCAACGCGACCACGGCCGCGCCGCCGGCCACCAGGAGCATCAGCCGCATCGGCTGCGGGCCGGGGTGCAAAGCGGACATGATTTCCTCCGACGAGATCAGCCAGGGGTGCGGAACCCGGCGTCCCAGCCGAGCTCGCGCACCGCCTTTTCGACCAGGGCCGGGCCGCCCGGCTCGGCGATATTGAAGATGCCCGGCCGGCCGCGGTCGACCGCCAGCAGCGCCGCCTGCGCCGCGGCGTCGACATGCACCGCGCCCGGCCCCGGCGGCACATCGGCGCCGGTGCCCGGGCCGTAGAACTGGCCGTAGCGCAGCACGATGCCCTCGAGCGGCGGCGTGTGCAGCACCTGCGTCTCCAGCGCCACCACGCCGTCGATGCTGACCCGCCGCGGGTTGTCGGGCGACCGGTCGAGCGGATGGTCCTCGGCGTGGGGCGGCGTGCCCGGCCGGTAGACCCAGGCGATGCTCTGGGCGATCAGCCGGCGCACGCCCGCCTCCCGCGCCGCAGCGACCAGGTTGCGCGTGCCCTCGCTGCGGATACGGGCGTTGCGCGGCGCGGCCTCCGCCATGCGCGCGGGGTCGAGGCCGGGCGGCAGGTCGGTCAGTTGGTGAATCACCACCTCCGGCCGCGCTGCCGCGACGGCGCGGTAGAGAGCCTGGGCGTCGAACACGTCGACCACCACCGGCTCGGCGCCGAGCCGGCGCAGCGCCTCAGCCTTGGCCGGGTCGCGGGTGGTGCCGAAGACCTGGTGCCCGGCATCGCGCAACAGCGGCACCAGTCGCCGGCCGACGGCACCGCCGGCGCCGGCGAGAAAGATCCTGGACGGCATCGTATCCTCCCCGTCTAGGCCAGCTTCAGGCCGAAGCGCAGCGCGCCGGCGAGCAGGCCGCAGCGGTAGTAGAAGCGGTGGCCGAGCACGTTGGTCAGCGGCGTGTCGAGCACCAGCCGGGCGCAGCCGAAGGCCCGCCCCTCCTCCGCCAGCCAGTCCATCAGCCGGGCGCCGTGGCCGCCGCTGCGCTCGGCCTCGTCGGTGACCAGGTCGTCGAGATAGAGATGCGGGCCGTAGACCAAGTTCTCCTGCACCCGGAAGCCGGCCAGCGCGACGGGCCCGGCGCTGCGCCACAGCGCGACCAGCCGGTATCCGGCGGCGGCCTGGAAGCGCCAGCGCGCCACGAATTCGGCCTCCGACTCGAGATGCGGCCGCAGCTGCCGCATCAGCGGCCAGCAGGCGGCGACGGCGGCCTCGTCCTCGACGAGGCGGAGATCGATGGTTTCGGCATCGGCCGACATGGCGATAGCCCTTTCCAGGGAGTCGAGATAGTATCAGAGCACGAATAACATATAAGAGCTCTGATACTATGGTCAAGCGCGGCGACGGGCCGACGATTCCGCGTCCGGGCGAGGGCAAGCGGGGCGAGGCCGGGTATTTCGGCTATCTGCTGCGCCAGGCCAGCGGCACCTACCGGCTGCGAATGGAGCGCGCGCTGGCCGATCTGGAGGTGACGCCGCCGCAATTCACGATCATGACCATGGTCGCCGCCTATCCCGGCCTGTCCGGCGCCGATCTGGCGCGGCTGACCCTGCTGACGCCGCAGACGGTCAGCGTCATCGTCGCCAATCTGGAGCGTGCCGGGTCGGTGGCGCGGCGGCCGCACCCGGTGCATGGCCGGATCCAGACCCTGGAGATCACCGAAAGCGGCCAGGCGCTGCTGGCCCGCTGCCGCGAACGCGTGCAGGTGCTGGAGCGGGCCCTGGCCACCGGGCTGTCGCCGGAGGAGGAGGCCGTGATCCGCCGCTGGCTCGCCGCGGTGGCGGCTGAGGGTGGGGAGCCGGACTAAGCGGCCGACGGATGCACCTGCGGCCGGTAGCCGGCGGCGAGGACGGCGACGCTGGGCAGCGGCGTCAGCAGGCCGACTTGGCCGGAAGGCCGCGCCCGGCCCTCGCGATAGCCCGAGGGCGACCAGCGGCGCAGCCCATCGCCCAGCACCAGCCAGGCACCGCCGGGATCGTCGGGCAGCGTCACCATCGCCCCGTCCGGCAGGTTCGCCGCCGGGTGCGGCACCACGCGTTGGCGGCGGGTGGCGGGGTCGATCCGGGCAGGGTGCAGGACGGCATCCATCGCCTCGGCCCGCGGTGGATCGGCCAGGCCCTGCGCCCGCATCCAGGCGGCGCGCCAGGTATTGTAGGCCTCCCGCCGGCATTCGGCGCAGGGCCGGTGGCCGGCGGCGATCGCCACCGCCTCGTCCAGGAAGAACAGATGGGTCCAGCGGTTCGGCTGCATCACCGGCCGCCAGCGATCCTTGAACGCCAGCCGGCAGCAGATCCAGCGCGTGGTCGACCACGGCCGGCGGATGCGGCCCGCCGCATCGTGGATCACGCCGCGATTGCCCAGCATGGTGCCGCGGGCGGGGTCGGCGACGATCTCGCCGAAGGGCGTGACGCGGTTGCGGTGGGCCATGACGGCATCATGGCATGGCCGCCATGCCTCGCCAGCGGATTGCGACGATACCGACCGGTCGGCATGGTCCCGGCCATGAGCATGCCCGACACCCCGATCTTCAAGGAGTTGCCGTCATGGCTTGGGTGATCCTGATCATCGCCGGGGTGTTCGAGATCGGCTGGGCGATCGGCCTGAAATACACCGAAGGCTTCTCGCGCCTGTGGCCCAGCGTTGGCACTGCGGCGGCGATGATCGTCAGCCTGGTGCTGCTGGGCCTGGCGCTGAGGGACCTGCCGATCGGCACCGCCTATGCGGTCTGGACCGGGGTCGGCGCGGTCGGCACCGCCATCCTCGGCATCTATCTGTTCGGCGAATCGGCCGATCTCGCCCGGCTGGCCTGCATCGGCCTGATCGTCGCCGGGATCATCGGGCTGAAGCTGGTGACGCCGCACTGACGAGGGACTGGACCTTCGGACCCGCCTAGGCTCAACTGGCGCCGTTTCAGCAAGCCATACCGGGGTCGCCCGCATGCAGGAGATTTCCATCGCCGGCCGCCGGATCGGCCCCGACCACCCGCCCTATGTGATCTGCGAGCTGTCGGGCAACCACAATGGCGAGCTGGCCCGGGCGCTGCGGATGATCGAGGCAGCGAAAAACACCGGCGCCGACGCGGTCAAGCTGCAGACCTACACCGCCGACACCATCACCCTGGACCATGACGGCGACCAGTTCCGGATCAAGGGCGGGCTGTGGGACGGCCAGCGCCTGTACGACCTGTACCGGGAGGCGTCGACCCCCTGGGACTGGCACGCGGCGCTGTTCGCCAAGGGGCGCGAGCTCGGCATCACCGTGTTCTCCAGCCCCTTCGACAAGACCGCGGTCGACCTGCTGGAGGGGCTGGGCGCCCCGGCCTACAAGGTCGCGTCCTTCGAGGTGGTGGACCTGCCGCTGGTCGAGTACATCGCCAGCAAACGGAAGCCGATGATCATCTCCACCGGCCTGGCCAATCTCGGCGAGATCCAGGAGGTGATCAACACGGCGCGTAAGGGCGGTGCCGACGGGCTGGTGGTGCTGCACTGCATCAGCGCCTATCCGGCGCCGATGGAGGACGCCAACCTGCGCACCATCCCGAACCTGGCCGAGACCTTCGGCGTGATCAGCGGCCTATCCGACCACACCATGGGCACCGCCGCCTCGGTCACCGCCGTGGCGCTGGGCGGGTCGGTGATCGAGAAGCACTTCACCCTGGCCCGCGCCGACGGCGGCCCGGATTCGGCCTTCTCGCTGGAGCCGGCGGAGTTCACCCGGCTGGTCGAGGACTGCAAGGGCGCCTGGGCCGCGCTGGGCCGCATCCGCTACGACCTCAAGGGCTCCGAGGCCGGCAACATCGTCTATCGCCGGTCGCTCTACGTCACCGAGAACGTCCGGGCCGGCCAGACGCTGACCGAGGCCAATGTCCGGTCGATCCGCCCGGGCTATGGCCTGGCGCCGAAGCACCTGCCGGAGGTGCTGGGCCGCCGCGCCAGCCGCGACCTCGCCCGCGGCGAACCCTTCGCCTGGTCGATGGTGGAATAGCAAGCGCATGTCCGTCGTCGCGGTGCTCGATGTCGGCAAGACCAATCTGAAGCTGCTCGCGGCCACGCCGGAGGGCGAGGTGCTGGAGGCGGTGCGCACCCGCAACCTGTCGCGGCCCGGGCCGCCCTATCTGCATGTCGACCTGGCGGCGATCGAGGCATGGCTGCTGGGCGCGCTGGGCGACCTGGCCCGCCGCCATCGCCTGGCCGCCTTCGTCGCCACCGGTTACGGCACCAGCGGCGTGCTGGTCGACGACGACGGGCCGGTGCTGCCGATGATGGATTACGAGGCCGCGGCGCCCGGCTGGCTGGACGACGCCTATGCCGCCGAGGGGCCCGACTTCGCCGAGACCGGCTGCCTGGTCGATCCCGGCGCGCATCGCCTGGCCAAGCAGATGCTGTGGCTGGAGCGCGACATCCCGGACGGCTTCGCCCGCGCCCGCTGGCTGATGACCCTGCCGCAATACTTCGCCTGGCGGCTGGGCGGCGTGCCGGCCAGCGAGATCACCACCCTGGCCGCGCAGACCCATCTGTGGAACCCGGCGGCGGGCGGCTTCACCGGCATCGTCCGGCGCCGTGGCTGGGACCGGCTGATCCCGCCGCGCCGCAACGCCTGGGACGTGCTGGGCACGATCCGGCCGGACCTGGCAACGACGCACGGCCTGCCGCCCGACCTGGCCCTGTTGTGCGGCGTGCATGACAGCAACGCCAACTACCACCGCTTCCTGGCCGCCGGGCTGGGCGACGTGCCGCTGCTGTCGACCGGGACCTGGATCATCGGCTTCCGGCCGGGGCTGCCGCTGGACCGGCTGGACCAGCGCCGCGGCATGGTCGCGAATGTCGATGTCGACGGCCGGCCGATCGGCTGCACCCTGCATATGGGCGGGCGGGAGTGGGAGCGGATCGCCGGCCCGGATCCCGTCGAGGCAACGCCGGACGACCTCGCCGCCCTCGTCGCTGCCGGCACCATGGCGCTGCCGGGCTTCGCCGAGGGCGACGGGCTGTTCCCCGGCCGGGCCGGGCGCGGCGAGATCACCGGACCGGTGCCGTCCGGGCCTGCCGGCCGCGCCGCGCTGGCGACGCTGTACACAGCGCTGAGCTGCGCCACCGCGCTCGACCTGCTGCAGGCGCGCGGCCGGGTGATCGTCGATGGCGGGGTCGCCGCCAACCCGATCTTCGCGCCGCTGCTGGCGGCGCTGCGGCCGGGCGACCGGGTCGAGACCTCGGCGGAATCGGACGGCAGCGCCATCGGCGCGGCGCTGCTGTGGGCCCGCAACCGAGGCCGACCCGTGCCTGCCGTGCCGCTGCAGCCCGCGACCGCGCTCACCCTGCCCGGCCTCGCCGCCTATGCCGAGCGCTGGCGGGCGCTGGCTGGCGCGCCAAGCGTCCCGGCGCTATAGATCGGACGTAATCGCCGCCCACCAACAAGCCTGAGGAAACCCCGATGTCCGCGCTCACCCATCTCGCCCTGCGGCAAGGCATCATCGACACCTGCCGCGAGATGAACGCCAGCGGGCTGAACCAGGGCACCTCCGGCAACGTGTCGCACCGGATCGAGGGCGGCATGCTGGTCACCCCGACCAGCCTGCCCTACGCTCAGATGCAGCCCGAGGACATCGTCGAGATGGCCTTCGACGCCAGCTATGAGGGCCGGCGCATGCCGTCCTCGGAGTGGCGCTTCCACCGCGACATCCTCAGGAACCGCACCGACGTCAACGTCGTGCTGCACACCCATTCGGTGTTCTCGACCACGCTGGCGGTGCATGAGAAGGGCATCCCCTGCTTCCACTACATGGTGGCGGTGGCCGGCGGCATCGACATCCGCTGCTCGCCCTATGCCTGCTTCGGCACGCAGGAGCTGTCGGATTACGCCCTGACGGCGCTGGAGGGCCGCACCGCCTGCCTGCTCGGCCATCACGGGCTGATCGTGCTGGCGGACAGCTTCGCCCAGGCGCTGTGGCGGGCCACCGAGGTCGAGGTGCTGGCCAGGATGTATGTCCATGCCCTGGCGATCGGCGAGCCGCCGCGGCTGACCGAGGCCCAGATGGCCCAGGTGATCGAGCAGATGCGCCGCATGAGCTACGGCCAGGCGCCGGATATCGACGGTGTCAGCGACACCCCGCGCCCCCGCAGCGTGGCTTGAGGCGCGATCGGACGCCATGAAAGCCGCCGCCGTCGCGCTGGCCCTGGTCTGGCCGGCGCTGGCCGCCGCGGCCGAGGTACCGTCGCTCGACGCCCAGGTGATCGCGGCGCGGACCGGCCCGCAGAACGACGTCGCCCTGGTGCTGATGGTCACCGGCGACGGGCTGGACCCGAGCGCCCTGCCGATCGATGCGGAAGGCTGCGACGGCGGCGGCTATGCCCGCACCGACGACCCGCAGGAGACCGGCTGCTACAGGATCGCGGTGACCGAGAACGGCAAGCCCGTCGGCGGGCTGTCCTACGACCTGATGCTCAACCGCGGCACCACCGCCACCCTGGCGCTGCGTTACCGCACGCCGGTCGAGAGCCCCGTCGCCCGGACGCTGCGGATCGACATCTCCTTCAAGCTGGGGGACGAGGTGGTACGCAACCACCCGGCGGAGGTCGCCATGGAGGGTATCCCCGGCGACGCCTTCGCCGACCCGGACAACCCCTGGGCGCCGCTCTACGCCTTCCAGGACCGGCGGCTGAACGCGATCTATGACGGGCTGACCTCGAGCCCGAAGGTGGCGGACGACGCCGAGCTGCGCCGGCTGATCGTCCAGGCCGAGCGGGACTGGGTCGCGCTCAAGCAGGCCGATTGCGCGGCGCCCCTGTCGCCGACGCCGGAGGAGGCGGACCAGTGCCGGACGCTGCACACGGTGGTGCGGCTTGACCAGCTGGCGGCGCTGAAGCGCAGCCTGGCCGAGGCCATGCCATGAGGCGGGTTGCGGCCCTGCTGGCCGTGCTCCTCCTCCCGGCCCCGCCGGCGCGGGCGGAGCAGGTGCTGACGCTGGAGGTGCTGTCGGCGAAGCTGGCGCCGGACCGGACCGATGTGCTGCTGCGCCTGGTCGACGACAGCGGCGTCGGCGTGCTGCGCCCGGAGGGGCAGTGCGACAGCGGCCAGCCCGGGATCGGCGAGGCCGCGTCCGGCTGCTATGCCGTGACCATCGCCGAGAACAGCGCGCCGGTCGTCCGCTATGCCTATCGCATCCTGGAGACCCGCGGCACCGACAGCTTCCTGCTGCTGACCTGGCCGTCGGCCGCCACGGGCGAGCGGCGGGTCAGCCTGCGGGTCGACTACAACGGCTTCTATAACCACGACCCCGAATCGGTGCTGCCGCTGTCCGATTACGACAACGGCGCGCTGGATCCGGACGACCCGTTCGAGACCCTGCACCGGATCTACGCCGGCAAGCTGCAGGCCTTCGCGGCCGAGCTGGCCGACAACCCGCCGGTCGACGATGCCGGCGCCGCCCAATGGCGCAAGGCCTTCCTGCCGGCGCAGCAGCAATGGTCCCGCTTCGCCGAGAGCGACTGCGTGGTGGCGGGGCGGCTGGCGGGCGAGGCCGCGCGCAGCCGCTGCCTGGCCGATCGCGCGATGGACCGGATCGACTGGCTGGAGGGCAGCTCCGCGCCGGAGTGACGGCGCAGCGAACGCCCTGGTTCCCGCCGCATTTGAGGAACAACTTCCCGCCTCCGACCCTTATCTCGGTCCGCACATCCGCGACCGCGAGACTGGAGAAAAGTCATGCGTTCATTCCGCCTGCCCGTGACCGTCGCCGCCGCCCTCCTGCTGGCCGGCCCGGCTTCCGCCCAGGACATGCAGGAGCTGCTGGGCCAGGCCGGCAAGGCGCTGGACCAGGCCGGCCGCCGCGTGCAGCAGGGCTATGAGGACACCGCCAAGGCGATCGACGAGGCCATCGCCAACCCGCAGGACCCGACCCATGGCTCGCTGGCGACCCGGCTGATCCGGTCCGACGTGCTCGATTCGGCGCAGCGCCCGATCGGCGAGGTCGCCGATTTCGTGATCGCGCCGAACGGCCAGGTGCTGCTGGCGATCATCCGCATCGGCGGCACGCTGGGCGTCGGCGGCCGGCTGGTCGCGGCCGATTACGCCCAGCTTGAGCCGGTGCTGCTGAAGGGCCGCCCGGCCTTCGTCTTCAAGGGCGACCTCGGCGCGCTGCCGGATTACAAGGTCGCCACCAACTAAGCCGGGTCGACGGCCTTCCTTACCCTCCAAGGGATGGTTCGCGTTGCCTCTCCCGCTTGCGGGATCTTTTCGGAATTCGATCACTTGAACCGACGCGTACTTCCACTCTCCCCCTCCCCCCGCGGGAGGGGGTAGGGGGAGGGGGTCTCTCGGCTCGAGCCGGCCTGGATCGTCGGAGGACCGGCACGGATGGCGATTTCTGTCATTGCCCATGCGCGCCGACGCGCGCAGACCCCTCCCCCTGCCCCCCTCCCGCAAGGGGAGGGGGAGGATTGAAGGCATAGGTCGAGCCGGGTGGCTGGATTCTGAAAAGGTCCACTCGCGGTAAAGGCAAGGCGCTCTGCCGCCGACGTCCGTCCGAAGCCCGTCTTACGACTGTGGCAATTTTGGGTTTCCCTAAATCGGCCCGGCCGCCTAGCTTGCGCATCGTCCTTCCCGGACGATGGCGGCCTGTCCCGAGTCCGGATGGGCGGCAAGCGCGGGCACGGAACGTATGGTGCATGTCCTGGCGATCGCGGTCCTGGTCCTGGCGGTGTTCGGGTGCTTCTACCTGGGCGCCGCGATCCTGCTGACCGGCCGCCATTCCCGCCGGCGCGCCCCAGAGCCCGGCGCCTTCCCGTCGATCACCGTGATCAAGCCGCTGCACGGCGTCGAGCCGGGGCTGTTCGAGAACCTGGCCTCGTTCTGCGCCCAGGACTATCCTGGACCGGTGCAGATCCTGCTCGGCGTCGCCGACCCGCGCGACCCGGCAGTGGCGGTGGTGGAGCAGCTGCGCCGCGCCTTTCCGCAGGCGGTGCTGGAGCTGGTGGTCGATCCGCGCCGGCACGGATCGAACCGGAAGGTCTCCAACCTGATCAACATGGCGGAGCGGATCCGCCATGAGGTCGTGGTGTTCTCCGACAGCGACGTGCGGGTGCCGGCCGACCATCTGCGGCAGATGGTGGCGGAGCTGCAGGCCCCCGGAGTCGGCTGCGTCACCTGCCTGTATCACGGGGTGCCGACCGGCGGCGTATGGTCGCGGCTGATCGGCCTGGGCATGGACACGCATTTCACCCCCAGCGTGATCGTCGGGCTGGGCCTGCGCCTGGCGCGGCCCTGCATCGGCACCACCATCGTGCTGACCCGCGACATGCTGGCCGAGATCGGCGGGCTGAAGGCCTTCGCCGACCTGCTGGCCGAGGATCACGCCATCGGCGCCGCGGTGTGGGCCGCCGGCCGCAAGGTCGCGGTCTCCACCCAGCTGATCGGCCATCTCTGCAGCGAGGCCTCGGCCGCCAGCCTGTGGTCGCATGAGCTGCGCTGGGCCCGCACCATCAAGAGCATCGACCCGCTCGGCTATGCCGGATCGCTGGTCACCCACCCCCTGCCCCTGGCCCTGATCGCCTGGGCCCTGGGCGGCGGCTGGCCCGCTTTGGCCGTGGCCGGGCTGGCGCTGCTCGGCCGGATCGTCTTGTGCATCCGGTTCGAACGCGCCTACTCTCTGCCGCCGCGCCCCTACTGGTTGATTCCGGCGCGCGACCTGCTGGCCTTCGCGGTTTTCGTCGTGAGCTATCTCGGCTCCGGCGTGAGCTGGCGGGGCCATCTGTATCAACTCGTACCAGACGGCACCTTGGTGACGGATCGAAGGCCACCCTCCCCATGACGATGAAGACGTTGTTCCTGCAGGCGCCCTCCTTCGACGGTTTCGACGGCGGCGCCGGGTCACGCTACCAGGCCAAGCGCGAGATCAAGTCCTTCTGGTACCCGACCTGGCTGGCCCAGCCGGCGGCGCTGGTCGAGGGCTCGAAGCTGATCGACGGCCCGCCGTCGCGCACCAGCCCGGCCGCGGTCGCGGCGCAGGCCAAGGATTACGACCTCGCCGTCCTGCACACCTCGACCCCGTCCTTCGCCTCCGACGTGAAGATGATCGAGGCGCTGAAGGCGGCGAACCCGAACCTGAAGGCCGGCCTGGTCGGCGCCAAGGTGGCGGTCGACCCGAACGGCAGCATGGCCGGGTCGCCGCTGATCGACTTCGTCGCCCGCAACGAGTTCGACTTCACCATCAAGGAAGTGGCCGACGGCCGCGACCTGTCGAAGATCGACGGCCTGACCTATCGCAATGCCGACGGCGTGGTGGTCCACAACCCCGAGCGCGCGATCCTCGAGAACATGGATTCGCTGCCCTTCGTCAGCCCGGTCTACCACCGCGACCTGGTGATCGAGGACTATTTCATCGGTTATCTGAAGCACCCGTACCTGTCGATCTACACCGGCCGCGGCTGCAAGTCGCGCTGCACCTTCTGCCTGTGGCCGCAGACCGTGGGCGGGCACCGCTACCGCACCCGCAGCGTCGGCCATGTGATCGACGAGATCCGTTGGGCGAAGCAGACGATGCCGCAGATCCGCGAGTTCTTCTTCGACGACGACACCTTCACCGACGACCTGCCGCGGGCCGAGGCGATCGCCCGCGAGCTCGGCAAGCTCGGCATCACCTGGTCGTGCAACGCCAAGGCCAACGTGCCGCGCGAGACCCTGAAGGTGATGCGCGACAACGGCCTGCGCCTCCTCCTGGTCGGCTATGAATCCGGCAACCAGCAGATCCTGTTCAACATCAAGAAGGGCATGCGGATCGAGGTCGCGGAGAAGTTCACCAAGGACTGCCACGAGCTCGGGATCCAGATCCACGGCACCTTCATCCTCGGCCTGCCGGGCGAGACGAAGGAGACGATCCAGGAGACCATCCGCTTCGCCACCAAGATCAACCCGCACACCATCCAGGTGTCGCTGGCGGCGCCCTATCCGGGCACCTTCCTGTACAACCAGGCGGTGGAGAATGGCTGGCTCGATGAGGCCAATGCCGAGCTGGTGGACGAGAAGGGCGTGCAGATCGCGCCGCTGCACTACCCGCATCTGAGCCATGGCGAGATCTTCCACTCGGTGGAGGATTTCTACCGGCGCTTCTACTTCCGCGCCCCGAAGATCGCCTCGATCGTCGGCGAGATGGTGCGCAGCCCGGAGATGATGAAGCGCCGCCTGCGCGAGGGCGTGGAGTTCTTCCGGTTCCTCAAGGAGCGCAAGGCGGCCTGAAGCGGAGGAGCGCACGTCCCGCGGGGCGAGATCTCTTCGGAATACCGCCATTCGAGCCGATCCGCTTCTTCTGCTCTCCCTCTCCCCTCGCGGGAGGGGGCAGGAGGAGGGGGTGTCGCCGTCGAGGCCGGCCTGAACTCTGACGCTTCGGCCGATGATGAGGCCTGTTCCCGGCGCATTCGCGCGCGGACGCGCGCAGACCCCTCCCCCAACCCCCTCCCGCAAGGGGAGGGGGAGTGTGGAAGGCTGCGCAAATCGGTGTCGTAGGTTGGGTTCGCGGCAGCGAACCCAACAGGATCGGGGGCCGCGAGGGCGGCGGCATGTTGGGTTCGCAAAGCGCGAACCCAACCTACGCGGTCAGCCCGTGTCCGGCGGCTTGCGGCGGCCGGGAGCAGCCGAGCGGGGCTCGGGCGGATCCTCATCATCCTCGCCGTCCTCCGGCGGAATGAAGCCCAGCTCTTCCAGGGCCTCGTCGGCCATCTCCAGCCACTGCTTCACCTGCACCGGATAGCCCCAGCGCCGGCACAGCGCCGCCACCGCGACCTCGGCCCGGCTGGCTTCCACCAGCTCCGCCACCTCCGGCCGCTCCAGCCGCTCGCACACCTCGTCGGCGCGGCGGTCGGCCTCCTCCTCATCCTCGGACACCTCAGAGGCGGCCGCCATCATCGCCAGCCTGACCCGCAGCTCGTGCCAGTCCTCCTGCGCCGACTCGCGCTGCGCCGCGGCCTTGCGCCGCTCCTCGACCTGCCGCGACAGCTTGTCCTTGAGCAGCAGGGTCAGCCGCACGGCACGCGAGACGGTGGCGATCCGCTGGCAATAGTCGACGCCGGGCTGCGGCGCCTGCAGCGCCTCCTGCTGCGTCGCCCGGGCGATCGACATCTGGATCTCGACCAGCTCCGCCACCACGCACAGATCCGCCGCCCGCTCCTCCTGCGGAGCGGCCGAGGCCTCGGTGGCCGAATCGGTCTGCGCCTTGTTCATGGAACATAGCATGAACGTGATCAGAGATTAATACAACCAAACAATGTGTTTACAGCGGGATGGGTCCGATCCCGCCAGGGCCCGGCGGCAAGCTAGCCGAGGTCGAGCATGGCGCCGGAGCGGCGGCGGGTCTCGCGCCACAGGATGGTGAGGCCGCTGCCGATCACCACCGCGGCGCCAGCCATGGTGACGGCGTCGATGGTGTCGCCGAACAGCACCAGCCCGTACAGATGGCCGGCGGCGACCGGCAGGGCGAACAGGCCGAAGAAGAAGAACAGCTCGAAAGCGGTGATGCCGCGACTGCCGATCAACCATTTCGAGATCGCGTCGCCGGCCGAGAAGCCGGCGACGGCGCAGGCGATGCCGACCCCGATCCGGTCGGCGCCGAGGGCGAGGCTGGTCATGGACGATCCGCGGGCGGCAGCGATGCGGAAGTCTTAGCAGAGGCGGGGAATGAAAGCCTTTGCAATCGGCGCAATCGTCGATCGGATGAACGCGTTGCCTCTCCCGTTTACAGGAGAGGTCAGAGACGCGAAGCGGCTCCGGGTGAGGGTCCTTTGTCGAGGCCCGGGCCAGCCC
>NZ_JBFRCU010000076.1:0-38746 GCF_052113205.1 Inquilinus sp. YAF38
CGTTCTTGCGATCCTGATAGCTTTCGCGGACCCGCTGGCTCATCGCGATCGACAGCCGTACCGAGCGGGCCAGGCGCACCTGCGCCAGCGCGAAATCCGGCTTGGTCCGCGTGATCGGCGTCGCCATCTGCTCGGTCGCGGTCATCCGGGCCGAGCGGAGGCCGATCTCGACCAGCTCGCCCAGCGAGCCCAGCGCCCAGCGCGTCCAGGCCAGGTCCGGATCGACCGGCCCGTCATCCAATCCGCAATCCTGAGGCCTCATCTCCATGGAACGTAGCATGAACAAAAGCCACCGGTAATGCTACTGCGATCGTATTTTTCTCGCGGCCGGCGGCGCGCCGGGGCGGCCGGCGCCGCTTCCACCGGTTGCCCCGCCCGGCATGGGCTGAAATGATCCGCCCCGATTCGTGGGAAGGGGATGGAATGATGGCGGCACTTTCGAGCGGCGACCTGCTGCGGCGCGCGCTGGGCTGGAGCCTGGGGCACGCCGGGGTGCTGGCGCGGCTGTCCGCGCCGGCGATCGCCTTCGCACTGATCTTCTACTTCGCCATCGACTGGCTGTGGGGCGACGAGGTCGTGATGGTGGCGCCGGATCAGGCACCGTCCGGCGCCGGCGCTCTGGCGATGCTGCTGCTGATTCTGGTTCTGCTGTTTGCCGTGGCCTTGATCGCAGTCAGCTGGCACCGCTACGTGCTGCGCGGCGAGTTGGCACCGTTTCCGGCCGATGCCGGAACACTGCGCTACTTCCTGGCCCAGTTCTGGCTCGGCTTCCTCGGCATGCTCTCGGCCATGGCCGGATTGTTCGTGCTGTCGATCCTGCTCGGTCTCGTCGGCGGGCCGTCGCTGCTGCAGTCGCTCGCCGAGGGCGGAGCGTGGGGAGCCCTGGCGATACCAGTTGTGACCATGGTGCTGTCGACTGTGCCCTTCGCCTTCTACGGGCTGCTCCTTCCCGCCATCGCGATCGGCGACCGGGGCCTGACCGCCGCGGGGAGCAGCCGCCTGCTGCGCGGCCGGCGGCTGGCGCTGCTGGGAGCGCTGGTCATCGTCCTGCTGGGGGACGCCCTGGTCTCCATCGGGCTCGGCTTGGTGCTGGGAGCGATTCTGCCGCAGGAGCAGGGCTTCGGCCTCGCAACGCTGGTGGCCGGCCTTGCGTCGATGACCATAACCGCGCTCGGGGTCAGCATCTTCGCCGGAATCCTGTCCGAGCTGTATCGGGCGCTGCGGCTGCCGGAACTGGCGCGGGGCGGCGGCGTCCCGGAGTGAGCTTCCGGGGACGCCGCCACCGTCGCGATCACTCCGCCGGGCCGGCCTCAGGCTTCGGCGCCGCGGTCACCGGCTTGCGCCGGCCGACCACCGAGCCGAGCCAGCGGCAGACCACGTAGAACATCGGCGTGAACAGCAGGCCGAACACGGTCACGCCGATCATGCCGAAGAACACCGCGGTGCCCAGCGACTGCCGCATCTCGTAGCCGGCGCCCGACGCGATCACCAGCGGCACCACGCCGAAGATGAAGGCAAAGGACGTCATCAGGATCGGCCGCAGCCGGGTGCGGGCGGCCGAGATCGCGGCCTCCTGCCGGCTCTCGCCATGCTCCTCCGCCTGGCGGGCGAACTCGACGATCAGGATCGCGTTCTTCGCCGCCAGGCCGATCAGCACGACGAAGCCGATCTGGGCCAGGATGTTGACGTCCATGCCCCTGAGCAGCAGGCCGGTGACCGCGGCCAGCAGGCACATCGGCACGATCAGGATGACCGACAGCGRCAAGGTCCAGCTTTCATACTGCGCCGCCAGCAGCAGGAAGACGAACACCACCGAGGCGACGAACACCAGCATGCCGGTGTTGCCGGCCAGCTTCTCCTGCAGCGCCAGCTCGGTCCATTCGAAGCCGAAGCCCTGCGGCAGGACCTCGGTGGCGATCTGCTCCATCGTCGCCAGGGCATAGCCGGTGGAATAGCCCGGCAGGGTCGATCCCTGCACCTCGGCCGCCGGGTACAGGTTGAAGCGCGGCACGCGGTAGGCGCCGGTGCGGTCCTGGAAGCTGGCCACGGCACTGAGCGGCACCATCCCGCCGCTGTCGCTGCGGGTCTTGTAGTTGCCGATGTCGCGCAGATTCTGCCGGAACTTGCCGTCGGCCTGGGCGGTCAGGCGGAAGGTGCGGCCGAGATAGTTGAAGTCGTTGACATAGGTCGAGCCGAGATAGACCTCCAGCGTCTCGAACACGCGATCGGCCGGCACGCCCAGCATCTCCGCCTTCACCCGGTCGATGTCGGCGTAGAGCTTCGGCGTGCGGGTGTTGAACAGCGAGAAGATGCCGGCCAGGCCGGGGGTCTGGTTCGCCTTGGCCACGATCTCCTGGGTCGCGGCGTCCAGCGCCGGCAGGCCGCGGCCGGCTCTGTCCTCGACCATCATCTTGAAGCCGCCGCCGGTGCCGATACCGCGTACGGGCGGCGGCTGGATGACGATGATGAAGGCGTCCTGAATATGGGCGAGCTTCTGGGTCACGGCCCGCTGCAGCGCCGTCACCGTCTGCCCCTTGCCGGTGCGGTCGGCGAAGGGCGCGAAGGGGGTGAAGATCGCGCCGGCATTCGAGGCGTTGGTGAAGGTGGCGCCATCGAAGCCGGAGAAGGGCACGACATGGGCGATGCCTGGAACTTCCAGGATCTCCTTGGCGGCCTGCCGCACCACCGCATCGGTGCGGGCAAGGGAGGAGCCGGGGGGCAGCTGGATCACGGTGATCAGGTAGCCCTGGTCCTGGTCGGGGATGAAGCCCGTCGGCGCCCGGCCGAACTGCAGCCCGGTCAGGCCGATCAGCCCGACATAGACCACCAACATGACCACGGCGAAGCGCAGGATCCGCCGGGTCAGCCCGCCATAGCCGAGCGACAGCTTGTCGAAGGCCCAGTTGAAGCCGCGGAAGAAGGACTGGATCGGCCGGAACAGCACGAAGGTCTTCTTCTCGTGATGCTCCTGGTGCGGCTTCAGCAGGATGGCGCAGAGCGCCGGGCTCAGGGTCAGCGACACGAAGGCCGAGATCACCGTCGCCGCGGCGATGGTCACCGCGAACTGGCGGAAGAACTGGCCGGCGATGCCGCTGATCATCGCCGCCGGGATGAACACGGCGCACAGCACCAGGGCGATGGCGATCAACGCGCCGCCGACCTCGTCCATGGTCAGATGCGCCGCCTCCCTCGGCGATTTGCCCTCGCGCAGATGCCGTTCGACGTTCTCGACCACCACGATGGCGTCGTCGACGACGATACCGATGGCCAGCACCAGGCCGAACAGCGACAGGTTGTTCAGCGAATATCCCAGCGCCGCCATCACCATGAAGGTGCCGATCAGCGAGATCGGGATGGCGACGACCGGGATGATCGCCGCCCGCCAGGTCTGCAGGAACAGGATGACGACGATGACGACCAGGGCGATCGCTTCCCAGATCGTCTTCTCGACCTCATGCACCGATTCGGCGATGAACTCGGTCGGGTTGTAGACGATGTTGTACTGCAGGCCCGGCGGGAAGCTCTTGGACAGCTCCTGCATGGTCGAGATCAGCCGGTCGGCCGTCTCCAGCGCGTTGGATCCGGGGCGCTGGAAGATCAGCAGCGGCACCGCCGGCCGTTCGTCGAGATAGCCGTTGGCGGTGTAGTCCTGGGCCGCCAGCTCGATCGTGGCGATATCGCGCACGCGGGTGACGCGGCCGTCGGTGTCGGTCTTGACGACGATGTTGCCGAACTGGCGCGGGTCGGACAGGCGGCCGAGGGTCTCGACATTGAGCTGGTAGGCGCCGCTCTGGTCCGGCACCGGCGGCTGGTTCAGCACGCCGGAGGCGACCTGGACGTTCTGCGAGCGCAACGCCGCGACCACCTCGCCCGCGGTCAGGTTGCGCGAGGCCACCTTGTCCGGGTCCAGCCAGACCCGCATGGCGTAGTCGCGGGAGCCGAAGATGCGCACGTCGCCGACGCCGTCGAGGCGGGCCAGCACGTCCTTGATCTGCAGCGTCGCGTAGTTGGAGATGTAGAGCGGATCGCGCGATCCGTCCGACGAGCTGAGATGGATCACCATCATCAGGTCGGGCGAGGATTTGCGCACGGTGACGCCGATCTGGCGCACCTCCTCCGGCAGCCGCGGTTCGGCCACGGCGACGCGATTCTGGACCAGCACCTGGGCGATGTCGAGATCGGTGCCCAGCGCGAAGGTGACCTGGATCACCAGCTGGCCGTCGCCGGTCGCCTGCGACTGCATGTACAGCATGTGCTCGACGCCGTTGATCTCCTGCTCGATCGGCGTCGCGACCGTGTTGGAGACCACCTCGGCCGAGGCGCCGGGATAGGAGGTCCGGATCTCGATGGTCGGCGGCGCGATCTCGGGATACTGCGCCACCGGCAGGGTGAAATAGGCGGCCGCGCCGAGCAGCACGACCAGGATCGACAGCACGGTCGCGAAGATCGGGCGGTCGATGCAGAAATGGGAGAAGCGCATCTGGGCCTGTCCTCAGTTCGCTTCGTATTCCGGCGCCGGCTCGATCTTGCCGGGCTGCGCCGTCACCTTGGCGCCCGGGCGGGCGCGGACCAGGCCGTTGATGATGACCTTGTCCTGCGCGGTCAGGCCCTCGCGCACGATGCGCAGGCCGCCCGGCTGGGTCGGGCCCGGCCGGACGATCTTCGGCTCGACCGTGCCGTCATCCTTGACCGTCATCACGATCCGGTTCGACTGGTCGGTCAGGATCGCACTGTCCGGGATCAGGATGGCCTCGTACTCGTTCGATCCCGGCAGCCGCAGCCGGCCGAACTGACCGGGGGTGATGAACAGGTCCTTGTTGTCCAGGATGGCGCGGGCGCGGATGGTGCCGGAGCCGGGGTCGAGCTGGTTGTCGACGAAGTTCATGGTGCCGGCGTGCGGCCAGTCCTTCTCGTCCGGCAGCCGGGTCTGGATGATGGTGGCGTTGTCGCGGGTCGAGGGCAGCTTGCCGGCCACCACCGCGCGCTGATAGGCGAGGTAGTCGGACTCGCTCATGTCGAACTCGAAATAGATCGGGTCGAACGCCACGATGGTGGTCAGCAGGGTCGAGCCGGGGTCGCCGGTCACCAGATTGCCGATATCGACCCGCCGGTTGGAGACGCGGCCGGCCATCGGTGCCTTGACCTGGGTGAAGTCGAGATTGAGCTGGGCCGACTGCAGCGCCGCCGTGGTCTGCGCCACCGCGGCTTCGGCCGCCCGCCGCTCCTGCACCGCCTGGTCGTAGGATGAGCGCGAGACGTTGGACTGGGCGACCAGCGACTGGGCGCGGTCGAGCTGGACCTTGGCGAGGTCGAGCCGTGCCTGGGCGTTGGCCAGGTCGGCCTTGGCCGAATCCACCGTCGCCTGGTAGGGCCGCGGATCGATCACGAACAGCACGTCGCCCTGCTTGACCGTGGCGCCGTCGGCGAAGTTGATCGACTGCAGATAGCCGGAGACGCGGGCGCGGACCTCCACCCTCGCCGTCGCCTCGTAGCGGCCGGTAAACTCATCCCATTCGGTGATCTTCTGGACCAGCGGCGTGGCCACCGTGACCGGCGGGGGCGGCGGCGCCGACTGGCCCTGGCCGCTGCCCGATTCGTTGCAGGCGGCCAGGAAAGCCACCGTTGCCAATACCGTTAGGGTGCCGAGCACCCTTCCTGGCCGCGTCTGCAGGCGCCCGGTCATCATGTCTCGCACTCCACAGGAGGTCCCCGGCCAAGAGGGTCGTGCCTGCATGGGGGGTTGTCAATTGTCGGGGTTATAAGGCTATGGGTCGTTCGCCTTTTGCACTGCAAAAGTTCCGGACGAAGTGACCGTGATCACAACCGGGCGAAAGCATGGCCGGATTGTGGCCGGCTGCCCCGGCCGGCGAAGCTCGCCATTGCGCCGCGGCGGCGGCTGGCCGACGATGCGCGCCATCATGGCTCGCTCTCCCAGATCCGACGACACCCCATCGCTTTTCGCTGACCAGGCGCCGCGGCCGCTGGCCGACCGGCTGCGGCCGCGCAGCATCGCCGAGGTGGTCGGCCAGGACCACCTGCTGAAGCCGGAGGGGCCGATCGGCCGGATGGTGGCGGCGCATCGCATCGCCAGCATGATCCTGTGGGGTCCGCCCGGTTGCGGCAAGACCACCCTGGCCCGCCTGCTGGCCGAGCACACCGACCTGCATTTCGAGCCGCTGTCGGCGATCTTCTCCGGCGTCGCCGAGCTGCGGAAGATCTTCGAGGCGGCGCGTGGCCGGCGCGCGGCGGGGCAGGGCACGCTGCTGTTCGTCGACGAGGTGCACCGCTTCAACCGCAGCCAGCAGGACGCCTTCCTGCCGGTGGTCGAGGACGGCACCGTCACCTTGATCGGCGCCACCACCGAAAACCCGTCCTTCGAGCTGAACGCGGCGCTGCTGTCGCGCAGCCAGGTCTTCGTCCTCAACCGGCTCGACTTCGCCGCGCTGGAGGAGCTGCTGCAGCGGGCCGAGGCTGCGGAGGGCCGGCCCCTGCCGCTGGCGCCGGAGGCGCGTGACGCGGTCAAGGCCATGGCCGACGGCGACGGCCGCTACCTCCTGAACCTGGCGGAGGAGCTGTTCGCGCTGAAGCCGGCGGCGCCGCTCGACGCCGCCGGCCTGGCGCAGACCGTGCAGCGCCGGGCGCCGGTCTACGACAAGGCGCAGGAGAGCCACTACAACCTGATCTCGGCGCTGCACAAATCGCTGCGCGGCTCCGACGTCGATGCCGGCCTGTACTGGTTCGCGCGGATGCTGGCCGGCGGCGAGGACCCGCTCTATGTCGTGCGCCGGCTGGTGCGCTTCGCGGTCGAGGATATCGGCATGGCCGACCCGGCCGCGCTGACCCAGTCGCTGGCGGCCTGGGACGCCTATGAGCGGCTGGGCAGCCCGGAGGGCGAGCTGGCGATCGCCCAGGCGGTGATCTACTTGGCCACCGCGCCGAAATCGAACGCCGCCTACACCGCGTTCAAGAGCAGCGCCCGGGCGGCCAAGGAGACCGGCAGCCTGATGCCGCCGATGCACATCCTGAACGCCCCGACCAAGCTGATGAAGGAGATCGGCTACGGCAAGGGCTACGCCTATGACCACGACACCGACGAAGGCTTCTCCGGCCAGAACTACTTCCCGCCGGACATGGACCGGCAGGAGTTCTACCGCCCGGTCGAGCGCGGCTTCGAGCGCGAGATCAAGAAGCGGCTGGACTATTGGGCCAAGCTGCGGGGGCAGAAGGACGAATAGGCCCGGCCGAGTCGGCATGGCGGCCTGCGGCGCCCTGAACCTATCGGTGGCGCGACGGGGGTGGTATAGAGCGTGCGAATTGGTCGCAAACCGGGTCCCGTCGCCCGGGTCCCGGTTGGAGGTATGGCCCAGATGCTGGCCACTGTGCTCGCGCCGAAGTTCCTGATCGTCTACGCCTATATCGCTTCGGCGCTGTGGGTGCATTTCCGTGGCCAGGTGCGGCACCGCTTCACCCGCCAGCTGACCGACCACTCGACCTTCTTCGCGCCGATCAACTGCTTCATGTATCTGTTCTCGAAGGTGCCGAGCACGCCCTATCACGACCCGCGCAGCTTCCCGGAGCTGCAGGTGCTGAAGGACAACTGGCACATCCTGCGCGACGAAGCGCTGCGGCTGCAGGAGGAGGGCGACATCAAGGGCTCGGACAAGCTCGACGATGTCGGCTTCAACTCGTTCTTCCGGCGCGGCTGGAAGCGCTACTACCTGAAGTGGTACGGCGACCCGCTGCCCTCGGCCGCGGCGCAATGCCCGCGCTCGGTGGCGCTGGTGCAGACCATCCCGACCCTGAAGGCGGCGATGTTCACCTCGCTGCCGCCGGGCGGCAAGCTGGTGGCGCATCGCGACCCCTATGCCGGCTCGCTGCGCTACCATCTCGGCCTGATCACGCCGAATGACGACCGCTGCCGCATCATCGTCGACGGCAAGTCCTACAGCTGGCGCGACGGCGAGGACGTGGTGTTCGACGAGACCTTCATCCACTACGCCGAGAACTTCTCCGACGAGAACCGGGTGATCCTGTTCTGCGACGTCGAGCGGCCGATGCGGTTCCGCTGGGCGCTGGCGGTGAACCGCTTCTTCGCCAAGTACCTGATCCAGGCCGGCGCCACCCGCAACGCCGATGGCGACAAGGTCTCGGGACTGAACAAGGCGTTCGCCTACATCTATCCGATCCGGACCTACTTCAAGGGCGTGAAGAAGAAGAACCGGAAGCTGTACTATGCGATCAAATACGCCTTCTTCGGCGGCCTGCTCGGCGCCTTCCTGGTTCTCGCGTAACTCCGCCACGCTTCGGCCACGCCCCTGAACCAGGCTTGCCGTCGTTGCCTTCGCCAGGCGTGGCCTCGTGACATCCGACAGCGAACCGACCGCCGCCTTCGATCGTTTCGTCGCCATCGACTGGTCCGGCGCGGTCGGCGCCTATGGCGGCGTCGCCGTCGCCGAATGCAGGGCCGGCGCCAGCGGGCCGGTGCTGCTGCCGCCGCCCTCCGGCCGGCGCTGGACCCGGACCGCCGTGGCCGAGTGGCTCGAGGCACAGGCCACGGGTGGCGGCCGGATCCTGGCCGGGATCGACTGCGCCTTCTCGCTGCCCTTCGCCGTCGCCGCCGGCTATCTGCCGCCGGGCGGTGACGCCCGGGCGCTATGGGCGCTGGTCGACCGGGTGGCGACCGATGCACCGGACTTCCACGGCGCCGGCTTCGCCCGCCACGCCGATTACACCGCCGATTTCTGGCTTCGCGGGCCGCGCCCGGCGGGGTGGGTCGAGCCGCACCGCGCCGCCGAGATGGCGTGTCGCCGCGACCGGCTGGGCGCACCCGACAGCCCGTTCAAGCAGTTCGGACCGAAGACGGTCGGGCCCGGCGCGCTGGCCGGGATGCGGGTGCTGCACCATCTGCGCACCCGGCTCGACGGGCGGCTGGCAGTGTGGCCGTTCGAGACGCCGGCCGCGCAGCCACTGGTCATGGTCGAGATCTTCCCGCGGCTGTTCTGGCGCCGCGCCGGCCGCACCCTCAGCGCCAAGGTGCGCGACCGGGGCGAGCTCGACGCCGCGCTGGCGCGGCTCGGCAGCGGCTCGGCCGTCGCATCCGATCCGCTGACCGACCACGCCACCGACGCGCTGGTGGCCGCGGCCGGGCTGCGGGCACTGGCGGCGGATCCCGCCATCTGGTCGCCGCCGGGCCTCGACCCCGCCACCGCCCGGACCGAGGGCTGGATCTTCGGGGTGCGGGGATGAGAGTGCTGCGCCTGCTGCTCGCAACCGTCGCCGCGCTGGCCGCCGGGTTGCTCGGCCTCGCCCTGCTCTATATCGGCGTCGCCACGGCGCTGGCCCTGGTGCCGCTCGGCGGCCGGGTGCAGCAGGTCGCCGCGAGCGACCCGCCGGCCTATGTCTGCGCCACCCTGACCCACACCGACATCGTGCTGCCGGCGCGGGACGGGCTGGTCGACTGGACCGCGGTGTTCCCGGATGCCGTGCCGGTCGCTTTCGTGCCGAACCTGCATGTCGCGTTCGGCTGGGGCGACCTGACCTTCTACCGCGACACTCCGAGCTGGGCCGATCTCCGCGTCCGCACCGCCATGGCGGCGCTGTTCGGCGGCGGCCCCAGCGCCCTGCACGTCGCCTATGTGCTGGACCCGGCGGGCGTGCCGGGCTGCAAGCGGCTGGCGCTGGACCGGGCGGGGCGGGACGCGCTGATCGGCTTCATCCGCGGCACGGCCGCGCTGGACCCGGCCGGCCGCGGCGTGCCGGTGGCGCCGCCGGGGACCGGGACCCACGAGGCCTTCTATGCCGCGCATGGTACCTACCGCCCCTGGCGCACCTGCAATGTCTGGACCGCCGAGGCGCTGCGCGCGGCCGGAGTGCCCACCTCGCTGTGGCCGCCGTTCAGCTTCGGGGTGACGTGGCCGCTGGGGTGAGCCCTACTTCCGCGGCCGGCGCTTGCGCTCCGGCTTCTTCGGCACGAAGCCCTCCATGTCGCCATCCGCCACCTTGTCGGCATAGGAGATGGCACGGCCCTGGTAGGGCCCCTGGGCGGCCGAGATGAACTGCAGCGTGGTGCCGAGCTCGTAGAGTCTGGCGCAACGCTCCTCGCCCTCGCGGAAACTCAGGCACAGCTCGTCCCGGTCGTCCGGCACACGCCACCGGCCGTGGAAGGTGGTGCGCCGGTCGCGGTACCAGAGCTGCCCGTCCGGAGCGAAATATTCGGTCCAGGCGTCACCGGCCTTGTCGGTGTTGGTGTCGACCGAGAAGGTGCCGTAGACGGTCTTGTCGGTCAGCCGCTCGACCAGCGCCATGCGCGGGATCGGCTTGGCGCCGTGGGCCAGCAGCTGCTCGGCGGTCGGGTCGGGCGGCAGCGGCTTCGGTGCGCAGCCCGCCAGCACCCCCAGCAGCACGATTCCTGCCACGATCCCGAGCCTCATCGCCTGTTCTCCCCGTCCTTGAGCCGACTCGATCCTCTTGCGCGGGATAATATCCCTTTATGCACGGATGGCGGGAAAATCCTGCGCCATCAAACTCCTTTCAGCGCCGCCCCGGTCGCGACGACGCCGAGCCAGACCGCGATCAGGCACAATACCACCGACAGCACCACATTGGCGCCGGCGCGGACCCATTCGCCGTCCTGCATCAGCCCCAGCGTCTGCAGGCTGAAGGAGGAGAAGGTGGTGTAGCCGCCGCAGATCCCGACCATGACGAAGATCCGCATGTCCGGGCCGACCAGGAAGCGGCCGTCGGGCCCGGTCAGGCCGCCGAACAGGCCGATGACGAAGGAGCCGAGGATGTTGATGATCAGCGTGCCCCAGGGGAAGGTCGCGCCGAAGCGCTCGATCGCCCAGAGGGAGCACCAGTACCGCGCCATGCCGCCCAGCGCGCTGCCGGCCGCGACCCACAGATAAGTCCCCACGCGACGATCCCCTCCTCGGGTCCCCTCGTGCTACATAACGCCGATGAGCCGAACGCCCACCCCACCGTCGACCCGCAAAGACCATCCTGCGCCGAAGCCGTCGGCCGATGCCACCCCGCCTTCCGGGACCCCAGCGCCGCGTGCCGTGCAGGCCGTCATGGTGACGCAGGATGACGGCGAACTGCGGCTCGACCGCTGGTTCCGCCAGCGCTTCCCCGGCCTGACCCATGGCCGGCTGGAGAAGCTGCTGCGCACCGGGCAGGTCCGGGTCGACGGCAAGCGCGCCAAGGCGGCGCAGCGGCTGGAGCCGGGCCAGATCGTCCGCATCCCGCCGCTGGACGAGGCCGCGTCGCAGGCGCCGGTGCCGCGCGCGCCGATGCCGCTGAAGGCGGAGAAGGAGCAGGGCCTGGCGGCGGAGCTGAAGCGCGCCATCCTGCTGATCGACGACGACGTGATCGTGCTGAACAAGCCGTCCGGCCTGGCGACGCAGGGCGGCGGCAAGGTCAAGGCGCATGTCGACGGGCTGCTCGACCACCTGCAGTTCGACGCCAGGGAGCGGCCGCGGCTGATCCACCGCCTGGACCAGGAAACGTCGGGCGTGCTGCTGATCGGCCGCACCGCCAAGGCGACGCGGCGGCTCGCCGAGGCGTTCCGCGAGCGGGCGACGCGCAAGGAATACTGGGCGGTGACCGTCGGCGTGCCGCAGCCGCATCGGGGCCGCATCGACCTGGCCCTGGCGCGGTCGCCGAGCAATGTCGGCCGGGTGGTCGAGGATGATGACGAGGAAGGCCAGCGCGCGGTCACCGACTATTCGGTGGTCGAAGCCGCGGTCCGGCACGCCGCCTTCGTCGCGATGTGGCCGGTCACCGGCCGCACCCATCAGCTGCGCCTGCACATGGCGGCGCTGAACACGCCGATCCTGGGCGACGGCAAGTACGGCGCCGGCAAGGCCGCGATCGCCGGGGCGGAGCTGCCGCGCCAGCTGCATCTGCACGCCCGCCGGCTGGTGCTGCCGCACCCGACCCGCGGCACCATCGACGTCACCGCGCCGCTGCCGCCGCACATGACGACGACCTTCCGCTATTTCGAGTTCGATCCGAAGGCGAAGCCGGAAGGGCCGGAGGACTGAGGAACCGGTAGAGCCTGAACAAATGCGCTGCCTCTTCTGCGTGAAGGTCTTTTTCAGAACAGCAATTCTCCCTGTGCTGTCATTCCCGCGAAAGCGGGAATCTCTTTCCGATCGAAGCGTGACGAGATCCCCGCTTTCGCGGGGATGACGGATCGGGGGATTCTGAAAAGGTCTCGCAAGCGGGAGAGATGACGCACATTCCGAGCCTGGATGGATCTCAATGCTGATCATCACCGGATCCGAAGGCAATATCGGACGGCGGCTGCGGCGGGCCTTTCCGGGCTGCGTCGGCATCGACCGAGCCGCGGGGGCGGAGATCCGGGCCGATCTGTCGACAGCCGACTACGGCGAGCCGATGATCGCGGCCGCCTTGCGCGATGCCGACGCGCTGATCCATCTGGCGACCTCGGCGAACCCGGACGCACCGGAGGCGGCGCATTGGCAGGCGGTGATCGACGCCACCCGGCTGTTCGCGGCCTGCGCGGAGCAGGGCGTCGGGCGGATCGTGGTCGCCTCGTCGGACTGGGCCGCGCCGAAAAACGGCGCCGCGATCAACAGCTACGGCCGGTCCAAGCTGGCGCTGGAGAGCCTGGCGGCGATGTATGCGGTGGGGCCGCGCTCGGCCCGGGTCATTCGCGTCGGCTGGGTGCCGCACGACCCAGCAGCGCTGGCCGCGGCGCCGGACTGGTTGAGGCAGAATCACTGGGACGACGACCGGCTGATTGCCGAGTTCCGGCAGGCGCTGTCGAGCGAGGAGTAGCCATGCCGATCCCGGCCGAGGCCGTCATCGCCCAGGCGATGGCGAATCCGGTGAACGCCGAGCTGATGCGGCGGCTGCCGCGGCTGGGCCTGCCGCAATGCTTCCTGACCGCGGGCTGCCTGTTCCAGGCGGTGTGGAACCGCCGCTCCGGCCAGCCGCCGGAGACTTCGGTCAAGGATTACGACGTGTTCTATTTCGACGACCGCGACCTGTCCTGGGAGGCGGAGGATGCGGTGATCCGCGAGACCGCCGCCCTGGTCGCGGATCTCGGCGCGCCGGTCGAGGTCAAGAACCAGGCCCGGGTCCATCTCTGGTACCGGAAGCGTTTCGGCGGCGCCTATCCACAGCTGCGCTCGGCCACCGACGGTATCGACCGCTACCTGGTGCAATGCACCTGCATCGGCATCGAGGTGGCGACGGGCCGGCTCTACGCCCCGAACGGGCTCGAGGACATGGTCGACGGCATGCTCCGGCCCAACCCGCTGAACCCGTCGCCCGAGTTGTTCCGCGCCAAGGCCGAGGCATACCGGGCGCGCTGGCCCTGGCTGACCATCGCGGAATAGCCGAGCGAATTGCCATGAGGGGCGGACGTCGCAGGCCGCGATTCGGCCCTGCTACTTGCCGCGGGCGAGGGCCAGGCCGAGGCCGGCGCCGACCAGCAGGCCGCCGGTGATGCGCTGGCGCAGCCGGCCGTGGCGGGCCAGCAGGCTCCGGGCTCGACTGGCTAGCAGCGCCCAGCCGCTGTCGAGCGTGACGGCGAGCAGCAGGAACACCGCCGACAGCAGCGCCACCTGGGCGCCGGCCGGCCGCGCCGGGTCGACGAACTGCGGGAAGAAGGCGCCGTAGAACAGCAGCGTCTTCGGGTTGGTCAGCGACACCAGCACGGCCCGGCCGTAGATCGCGCCGGCGGATTTCGGCTGCGCCGTCGTCCTGGTCAGGTCGGCCGGCGGGGCGCGCCAATGGGTGATGCCGAGCCAGACCAGATAGGCGACGCCGATCCAGCGCAGCGTCTCGAACCAGCCGCCGGCGGTGCCCAGCGCCTCGGCCATGCCGAGGGCGGTGAGGGCGAGCTGCAGCACCATGGCGGAGCTGGTGCCGAGCACGGTCAGCAGGCCATAGCGCGGCCCCCAGGCGACGCTGTTGGCGACGATCAGGGCCACGTTCGGCCCCGGGATCAGCATGACCAGGGCGACGGTGGCAATGAAGGCGAGGAGGAGGTGCGGGTCGATCATCGGGCTCTCCGAGGGCGGGAAGGGCCGGCGAGGACCAACAAAAAACCCCGCCGGTTGGGCGGGGCGTCGTGCGTCGGGCCGTCAGCCGCCGGTCAGGAAGACCGCAGCCTCGTCCCGGGTGCGCAAGCGACAGCGACCGCCGGATTGCGGCGGTGTTGTTGCAGGCGCGGGGAGACGGCTCGAAGCATGGCCGCACCATAAGCGCGGCGCCGCCTGGCCGTCAATCGCACGGGTCGGCTGCGGCCGTCAGCCGGGCTGGGGGGCCGAGGTCATCCAGCCGACGACGGCGCCGGTCGGGTCGCGGACGATGGCGATGCGGCCGACGCCCGGCACCTCGAAGATGTCGCGCATCAGGGAGCCGCCGGCCTGCCGCGCCGCGGCGACCCGGGCGTCGACGTCGTCGACCTCGATATAGGCGAACCAGTGCGGCGGCACCTGGTCCATGCCGGGCAGGTTGCGGATGTCGAAGATGCCGCCCACCATCCGGTCGCCGACCTTGGCGATCAGGTACTCGCCGCCGGCCGCCATCGGCATCGACTCGACGGTCCAACCCAGGGTCCTGGCATAGAAATCACGGGCGGCCTGGGGGTCGCGGGTGTTCAGCTCGTTCCAGACGAAGGTGCCGTGTTCGGGCATCGTTGCCTCCCATCCGGCGGCGGAGCGCCGCCGTCCGAGCAGGATATCACGGTTTCGGTGACGATCCGGCGACCGCCTGGGCCGGGCGGTCGGCCGCCGCCGCCGGCACGGCACGGGCCAGGCGGGCGGTGCGCATCTTCTGCAGATGCTGGTCGGCCAGCACGCCGATCAGGATCACCGTGCCCATCACCGCGAAGTTGAGCGAGGAGGGGATGCCGAGCAGATTGACCAGGTTCTGCAGCACCTGCAGCAGCACGGTGCCGAGGATGATGCCGAGGATCGAGCCTTCGCCGCCGCGCAGCGAGCAGCCGCCCAGCACTGCCGCGGCGATGGCGTAGAGCTCGTAGAAATTGCCGTGCGCCGAGGGCTGGATCGAATTGGTGTAGAAGGCCAGGAACACGGCGGCCAGGCCGGCCAGGAGCCCGCAGATGACATAGGCCGAGGCGATCACGGCGCGGGTGCTGATGCCCGAATAGCGCGCCGCCTCCTCGTTCTTGCCGACGGCGAAGAGGTAGCGGCCGAACACCGAGCGATGCAGCACCACCCACATCACCAGCGCCACCACGACCATGGTGAGGAAGCTGTTGGGGATGCCGAAGCTGCGGCCGGTGGCGAAGTTGGCCAGCGTGTCGAAATCGCCGCCATAGCCGAAGCCGACGGTGGCGTCGTCGGTGTAGTAGCGGGCGGCGCCGCGATAGATCAGCAGGGCGCAGAGGGTGACGACGAACGGCTGGATGCCGACCCGCGCCACCAGGAAGCCGTGGATGGCGCCGAACACCCCGCCCATGCCGATCGCGGCGGCCAGGGCCAGCGGCCAGGACCAGCCCCAGTTCACCACCATGTCGACGAAGACGACGCCGATCAGCGCGAACACCGACCCGACCGACAGCTCGATGCCGGCGGTGATGATCACCAGCCCCTGGCCGATCGAGAACAGCCCGTACAGGCCGACCAGATTGGCCATGTTCACCAGGTTCACCGTCGAGATGAAGCGCGGCTGCAGCAGCGCCACGATGCAGCCGATCACCAGGATCAGGACCGCCAGCCCCAGTTCCTTCCTCATTGTCCCTGACGTCCTCCCGGACTTTCTCTCGGCTATGCCGCCAGCGGCCGGCCGACGGCCAGCTGCATGACGTTGGGTTCGCTGAACTGATCGCGGTTCAGGATGCCGGCGATCCGGCCTTCATGCATCACCGCGATGCGGTCGCTGACGCCGATCACCTCCTCCATGTCGCTGGAGATCATCAGGATCGGCACGCCGCGGTCGGCCAGGTTTCGCATCAGCTGGTAGATCTCGGACTTGGCGCCGACGTCGATGCCGCGCGTCGGCTCGTCGAAGATCAGGAAGCGCGGCTGCAGCGCCAGCCATTTCGCCAGCACGATCTTCTGCTGGTTGCCGCCGGACAGCTTCAGCGCAGTGGTGGCGACCGACGGGGTGCGGATGCGCAGCTTCTCGCGCTGCGCCTCGGCCTGCCTGGCCTCGCCGCGGCGGTCGATCAGCCAGCGTTTGGCGACGTGCCTGAGGCCGGGCAGGGTGACGTTCTGGGTGATGGTCATGTCCAGCACCAGGCCGCTGCGCTTGCGGTCCTCCGGCACCAGGAACAGGCCCTGGGCGATGGCCGCGCGGGGCGTGCCGATGGTGAGTGGCTTGCCGTCCAGGCGAACCTCGCCGGCCAGCATCCGATCGATGCCGAACATGGCGCGCGCCAGCTCGGTGCGGCCGGAGCCGACCAGCCCGGCCAGGCCCAGGATCTCGCCGCGGCCGACCGACAGCGTCACCTCATGCCCCGGATAGGCGGTGGTGCGCACGCCGCGGATCTCGACCGCGTCGGGCTGGGCCGCGACCGCGGGCGGGATGTACAGCGCCCGCAGGTCGCGCCCGACCATCATCCGCACCATGCGGTCATGGTGGATCTCGTCGCGGTCCAGCGTCCCGACCAGCCGGCCGTCGCGCAGGCAGACCACGCGGTCGGCACAGGCCTCAATCTCGCCCAGGCGGTGGGTGATGAAGATGATGGCGACGCCGGCCGCCCTCAGCTCGCCGATCACGCGCAGCAGGGTCTGCGTCTCGGTCAGGGTCAGGCTCGAGGTCGGCTCGTCCATGATGATGATGCGGGCATCGAGCGACAGCGCCTTGGCGATCTCGACCATCTGGCGCTGGGCGATCGACAGCTCGGCCAGCGGCGTGGCCGGCCCGAAATCGACGCTCAACCGGTCGAGCAGCCTTTGCGTGTCGGCGTGCAGGCGGGCGGTGTCGATCAGCTTCAGCGGGCCGAAGCGCCGCGGCTCGCGCCCGATGAAGACGTTGGCGGCGACGTCGAGATTGTCGAAGAGGTTCAACTCCTGGTGCACGAAGGCGATGCCGGCGGCGATGGCCTCCTGCACCGTCAGCGCCGCACGCGGCGTGCCGCCGACGGTGACGGTGCCCGTGGTCGGGGCCTCGACCCCGCCCAGGATCTTCATCAGCGTCGACTTGCCGGCCCCGTTCTCGCCGATCAGCCCGACCACCTCGCCGCGGCCGACGGACAGGCTGACATCCCTCAGCGCCTGCACGCCGGGATAGGTCTTGGAGATTCCCTCCATGGCCAGGACGGCATCAGTCATCTGCTGCTCCCTCGGGGCGACGGTGGCGGCGGAGGCCGGGGCCTCCGCCGCGCCCTGCCTCACTTCTTCAGCAGTTCCTTCATCGTCTTCTGGAAATCGGCGACGTTGCTGCCGTCGATCAGCCGGGTGGGGATGATCTTCAGATGGTCCGCCGGGATGAAGGACTTGTCGCCCTCGATGTACTGAGCCAGCAGCTTCACCGTCTGGTAGCCGAACTCGAAGGGTTGCTGCACCACGGTGCCCTCGATCACGCCCTCCTGCACGCCGCGCAGGGTGACCGGGTCCTCGTCGAAGCCGACGACCTTGATCTTGCCCAGCTTCCCGGCCGCCTTCATGGCGTCGTAGATGATCGGCGTGTTGTAGGAGTAGAGGCCGACCAGCATCGCCAGATCGTCGTACTTGGTCAGCGTGTCCTCGACATTGCGTTTGGCCTTGGCGAAGTCGATGTCGTCGGTGCGGATGTCGACGATCTCGATCTTGGTGCCGGCGATCGCTTTCTTGATGCCCTCGACCCGCTCGCGGGCGTTGGCGTTGCCCAGCGTGCCGACGAACAGCATGATCTTGCCGCCGTCCGGCAGGGTCTTCTTGATCAGCTCGCCCGCCTGCACCCCGGCGGCGACGTTGTCGGTGCCGATGTACAGCAGCCGGTCGCTCTTCGGCGCGTCGCTGTCGAAGGTGAACAGCGGCACCTGGCCGGCGGCCTTGTTCAGCAGCGCGGTGGAATTGTCAGGATCGACCGGGCTGATGCCGATGCCGGCGACGCCGCGGGCCAGCATGTCCTCGACGATCTGACGCTGCTCCGCGGCGCTGGATTGGCCGGGAATCTTGAACTCGACGCTGTAGCCCTTGAGCTCGGAGACGGCCTTGTCGGTGCCCTTGTTGGCGATGGTCCAGAAAGAGGACGAGCCGTTGACGACGAAGGCGATGGTCTTGTCGGCCGCCTGGGCCGGCGCCGGACCGATGGCGAGAACCGATGCGACGGCCGCCGCGAGGCCGGCCAGAATCAAACGCTTCATTGGGTTCCTCCCGTTTTCCGAACCCGCTCTCCGGCGGGGTCGGTCAACATTGCTATTATAATCAGACAATTTGGATCACAACGGCCGGGACCGGTCAAGCCGGTCTGCATGTGGCGTTGTTTGGCTGCGCTCGGCGCGGCAGGGGGTCACGGATCGCGGCGGCCTCTGGTAGCCTTCAGCGGATGCGGCGCGAATTTTGAGAAAAGATATTCAGGAAGCCCCATGACGATGCCTTCTGCCGCCATCAGCCATCGACAACGGGCTTGGACGGGCTTCATGCGGCGGCACGAAGCCCTGGCGGAGCAGCAGCGGGCGTTATTGGGCGACATCCTGCGCCGCAACGCCGGGACCCGCTTCGGGCAGGAGCACGGCTTCGGCGCGGTGAAGTCGGTCGAGTCGTACCGGGCAGCGGTCCCGATCCGGCACTGGACCGACATGATTCCCTATGTCGACGCCGTCCTGGCCGGGCAGGACGGCGTGCTGACAACCGAGCCGCCCTTCTTCTTCCACCGCACCACCGGCACCACCGGCACGCCGAAGATGATCCCGTTCACCCGGAGCTGCCTGGCCCTGCAGCAGCACACGCTGCGCCGTTGGCTGGATCGTGCCGTGCTGGACAACCCCCGCCTGCTGCAGGGCGGGACGCTGGCCCTGCTCAACACCGCGGTCGAGGGGGTGACCGAGCGGCACTACCCCTACGGCGCGTTGTCGGGCAGTGCCTATTTCCGCCTGCCGCCGGCGATCCGGCGGACCTTCTGCCATCCTTATGCGGCGTATGACATCGAGTACGGCGCGGCCCGGCGGTATGCCCTGCTCCGCTTCGGCATCGAACGGCCGTGCAGCTTCGTGTTCAGCGGCAACGCCGCCGCGCTGCTCGGCTTGTTCGAATTCGCCGACCGCCATGCCGAAGCCCTGATCCGCGACCTGCATGACGGCACGATGTGCAGCGACTTCGCGGTGCCGGACGCGATCCGCGCCATCGTCGTCAACGAGTTCCGGCCCGATCCCAAGCGGGCCCGGGCCCTGGCTGAACGCCGGCGGCGCGACGGCCGGCTGCGCCCGGCCGACTACTGGCCCGACCTGCAGGCGCTGGGCTGCTGGATCGGCGGCTCGATGGGCCATTTCGCGCCGGCGCTGCGCGACTGGTGCCGCCCGGGGGTGCCGCTGCGCGATGTCGGCTATATGGCGAGCGAGGGCATCTTCACCATCCCGCTCGGCAATGAGAGCCCTGGTGGGATCCTGACCCTGCACACCGCCGTGTTCGAATTCGTGCCGGAGCACGAGTTCGGCCGGCCCGACGCCCGCAGCCTGCTGGCGCATGAGGTCGAGCCCGGGCAGAACTACCACATCGTCGTCACCAACACCGGCGGGCTGTACCGCTATGCCATGAACGACGTCGTCCGCGTCACCGGCCGGGTGGCCGGTTCGCCGGTGCTGCATTTCCTGTACAAGGGCGGCCAGGTGCAGAACCTGCAGGGCGAGATGCTGACCGTCGATCACGTGGTCGGCGCCGTCACCGCCATGACGTCGGAGGCCGGACTCGCCCTGCGCCACTTCCAGGTCGCGGCCGAGCTGCCGGCCCGCCGCTACGCGCTGCAGATCGAACCGGCGGCGCCGGTCCCGGCCGCGGTCCTGCCGCGGCTGCTGCAGCGCTTCGACCGGGCGCTGGGAGCGGTCAACGAGAACTACGCGACGCTCCGCGGCGACCGGCAGCTGGCGCCGCCCGTCCTGCGGGTGATGAAGCCGGGCTGGTTCGACCGTCTCACCGAGGACGCTGTCGTCCGCGTGCGCCGCGACAGCCAGGTCAAGCTGGCGGTGCTGGTGGCGGAGGCTGAGCGCCCCGAACTGGCGGACACGGTGATCGGCCTGCCCGCAATCCAGCCTTGAGGGCGGCAGAAGCCCCTTGACCTTCCCATATTGGAAGGTCGGAGAGTTGCCCGGTCATGCGAAACAGGAGCCGAACCATCATGGGTGTCACGCTGTCCTTCCGGGTCGAGGACATGACCTGCGGCCATTGCGCCGGCACGATCAAGGGCGCGATCGAAGGCGGCATCCCGGGCGCCAAGGTCGAGGCCGACCCGGTGCGCAAGCTGGTCTCCATCACCGGAACCTCCGACCGGACCCAGGTCGCCGCGCTGATCGCCGAGGCCGGCTACACGCCCGAAGCCGCCTGACGCGGGGCGGCCCGCTCAGCCGTTGACCAGGAAGCGCATCGGGTCGGGGGCGAGCTGGCAGGCATCGACCGGCTGCCGGTCCGGCGCGTCGAGGAACTTGCCCGTCAGGGTCTCGGCGCAGGGGTCGCTGCCGATCAGGCCGTGGCCCTGGTCCTGGCGCTCGACCAGGAAGCCGTTCGGCAGATGCGCGGCGGTGGCACGCGCCCAGCTCGCTGGCGTCACCGGGTCCAGCCCGCCGGACAAGATCAGGGCCGGGATGTCGCTGTCGACCGGCTGCGAGGCGAGATCGTCCGCGGCGCCGGCCGGCCAGGCCGGGCAGGTCGACCCCGGCGCATCGCGCAGGTCGCCGGCATCCGGCGACAGGCATTCGGCCAGATCGTAGGCTCCGTTGGCGATTGTCGGGTCCAGGAGCCCGGTCAGCCACTGCTCCGCCGCCTCCTCATAGGCCTCGTCGCGGTCGGCATCGATGCCGGCGATCAGCGCCGGCAGGGTGGCGGCGTCGTCGCGGGAGTAGAGGTCGTTGAACACCACCTCCGCCAGCAGGCCGCCGGTGAACATCAGCTCGGCATCGCCCTTGCCGTCCGGCCGCGCCACGGTGACGGTCGGCGGCTCGTCGTCCAGCCGCTCCAGCAGGGTGCGGTAGCGCCCGGCCAGGTCGGGATAGGCGGCGTTGCAGGTGCTGTCGGCGGCGCAGGCGGCGAAGACGCGCTGCAGCGATCGGTCGCCGTCGGGGTCGGCCTCCTCCGACGCGGTGAACAGGCTGTGGCCGGGCGGGTAGACGCCGTCGAGGATCAGCGCGGCGATGCCGTCGGGGTAGCGCCGCACCGCCTCCAGCGCCAGCCGCGTGCCGTAGGACGACCCGAACAGCACCCATCTGTCGAAGCCCAGGGCAAGGCGCAGATCGGCGACGTCGCGGGCGCTGTCGGGCGTGGTATAGCGGGTCAGGTCGTGGCCCTCCGCCTCCCAGCGGCTGCGGCAGATGCGGGCGGCGTCGATCGCCGCCGAGGTGTTGCCGCCGTCACCCTCCGGGCCGTTGCTGCGAATCTGGACATCGACCATTTCCGGGCAGGTCAGATTCGGCTCCGACTTGCCCATGCCGCGCTGGTCGTACAGCACCAGCTTGCGCCGCTGCAGCCAGTCGTTGCGGGCGATCAGGTCCCACCAGCGGCCGATGCCGTCGGGATCCAGCCCGGCCGCCCCGCCCGGGCCGCCCTCGAGATACAGCACCGGCGGTGCGTCGCCGAGCTTGTCGGGGGTGGACAGGATGGCGACCGCCAGGGTGACCGTGGCGCCGTCCGGCTTGTCCCGGTTCTCCGGCACGGTGACGGTGCCGCAGGTGGCGGCCCGGCCGTCGGGCACCACGAAGCTGCAGGCCCCGGCATGGAATTCAGGCGCCGCCAGGGCCGGGACGCCGCCGGCCAGGGTCAGGGCTGCGATCAGGATCAGGCGGCGAGTCATCATCGGCATTCATGGGGCGCAACAGCCGACCAAATTAAGCACGCCGGCGAGGCGACGCCATGCGGCAAGAGCGTCCGCTACTCCGCGGCCAGAGGCGGCGCGAGGCTTTGACTCTCTTCGGCGACCAATTGCACCACCTGCAGGCCGCGTCCCAACTCCTCCCGCAGGGCGGCGGCCTCGGCCGGGCTCCGCACCGGGGGCCGGCGCGGCGTGTCGCGGCGGGCATGGTCGAGCACGGCCGGGTCGACGCCGTCCCCGACCAGCAGCAGGTCGGCCCGGCGCAGCGCTGCCACCTGCCGCAGGGTCAGGTCCTGCTCGCCGCCCGGGCCGATCGCGATCCGGGTCAGTGAGCCGGCGGACGGCCGCTCCGTCGCCACCTGGTGCAGCAGGTCGAGTGCCGTTGCCCGATCGGCTGCATCGCTGCGATATAGCCGGCGCCAGAAAGCCAGGCGGCGGGCCGGGTCGCCGATGCGGCGTCGAATCTCGTCGCGCAGCGTGCCGGACACGGCGGCGAGGCGGCCGAGGCCGGGCGGGATCAGCGCCTCCAGCTCCTGCCGGATCAGCCCGGCCAGGGCGGGCGCGGCGCCGCCGGTCGAGACCGCGACCACCACCGGCGACCGGTCCAGGATCGCCGGCAGGATGAAGTCGCACAACGCCGGCCGGTCGACCACGTTCAGCGGCACGCCGGCCGCCCGCGCCAGGGCGGCGCTGCGGGCGTTGGTGCCGGGGTCGCCGGAGGCATCGATCACGAGGCAGGCCCCGCTCAGGTGGCCAGCGGTCAGCGGCCCGGCCAGGATCTCGGCGCCGGCAGCTTCCGCCGTGTCGGCGAAATCGGGATCGGTGCCGACCAGCCGGATCGCGGCCCCGGCGCGGCGCAGCAGCTCGAATTTCGGCGGCGTCGCATCGCCGCCGCCGACCAGCACGCAGACCCTGCCGCGCACGGTCAGGAAGACGGGGAGATGGGGCAGGGGGGCTGGGGACTGCGGGATCGGAGGGGGCGACGCCGTTCTTGCTCTGAGTCCCCCCTCCCCTCGCGGGAGGGGGGTAGGGGGAGGGGGTTCGTGCCGACTGAACCGGCCGTCCTCATCGGCGAGGCAACCCTCATCGGAGAAAACGGCTTCCGCATTCGCGCGCGGACGCGCGCAGACCCCTCCCCCTAGCCCCCTCCCGCAAGGGGAGGGGGGACTAGAAAGGAGTTGATCCCCACCGCGACTCATCGGCTCAACCTGCTGCAGGAACGGCGGCATGGGCGACGATCTCCTTCAGCTCGGGCACGCAGGAGCCGCAATTGGTGCCGGCGCCGAGCAGCGCGCCGAGCTCCTTGACCCCGATGCCCTGGCCATCCCGCAGGGTGCGCAGGATCCGCTCGATGCCGACGCCGAGGCAGGCGCAGACGATACGGCCCTCGGCCGAGGTGCCGGCCGGGGCGCGGCCGGACAGAAGGGCGCGGCGATCGGCCTCGTCCAGAGCAGGGGTCTCGGCGGCGAAGCGGGCCAGCAGCCATTCCGGGTCGGGCAGCTTGCCGGGCGGGGCGACGAACAGGCATTCGGCCAAGCCGCCGGCCTCAAGCGTCGCCAGGCGGAACAGGCCACGCTTCGGATCGGCGAACTCGATCACCTGCCGGTCCTTCGCCGGTGCCAGCAGCGACCGGCCGAGGATGATGCCGTCGGCTGGCGGCTCCGGCCCGCCCAGGGCGTAGATCTGGCAGCCGGCGGCGGCCCGGCGGGTCCAGTACACCAGGCCGGTCGGCCGCATCCGTCGGCGCGACACCAGGAAGCCCTCCCAGCCCAGCGGCACGCGGTCGAGGGAGACCGGCGTGTGCTTCAGCTCCGGCTGGCCGGAGACCGGGTCGACGGCGGGATTGGCGAGCTTGCCCGCGACGCAGTCGGCAGTGAAGCGGTCGTTCCAATGCATCGCCAGGAAGGCTTGGCCTGGCATCTGGTCCGGCGTGATCCGGGCCCGGGCGAGGGCACGGCCCCAGCCGCTCTTCAGCCGCACCAGGTCGCCCTCGGCCAGTCCGTGGCGGCGGGCGTCGTCGGGATGCAGCTCGACCGCCGGCTCCGGGCTGTTGGCGGCCAGGCGCGGCACCGCGCCGGTGCGGGTCATGGTGTGCCACTGGTCGCGCAGCCGGCCGGTGTTCAGCAGCATCGGCCGGTTCTGGTCCGGGCGATGGGCCGGCGCGCGGTGCCGCACCGGGACGAAGCGAGCGCGCCCGTCCGGCGTCGGGAAGCGGCCGTCGCCGAACAGCCGGTTCGTGCCCAGCCGCCGGCCCTCGGGAACCGGCCACTGCACCGGCTCCAGCGCGTCGTAGCCCTCCTGGTCCAGTGCCGCCAGCGCACCGATGTCGAAGGCGCGCTCGCCGTCGTTCTCGAAGGCTGAGAGCGCGGCGTGCTCGCGGAAGATCGCGGCCGGATCCTCATAGGGAAAGGCCTCGGCAAAGCCCATGCGGCGGGCCAGCTGGGTGACGATCCACCAATCCGGCCGGGCCTGGCCGGGCAGGGGGCGGAAGCCGCGCTGGCGGGAGATCCGGCGTTCGGAATTGGTGACGGTGCCGTCCTTCTCGCCCCAGCCGGCGGCGGGCAGCAGCACATCGGCCAGGCGGGCGGTGTCGGTCTCGGCGGTGACGTCGGAAACCACGACCAGGTCGCAGTTGCGCAGGCCGCGGCGCAGGCGTTCAGCATCAGGCGCGCTGACGGCCGGGTTGGTCGCCATGATCCACAGCGCCTTGATCCGGCCGGCAGCAACGGCGTCGAACAGCTCCACCGCCTTCAGCCCCGGCCGCTCCGCCAGCCGCGGCGCCTGCCAGAAGCGGCGCACCCGGTCGCGTGCCGCCGAATCCTCGAAGGCCATGTGGGCCGCGAGCTGGTTGGCCAGGCCGCCGACCTCGCGCCCGCCCATGGCGTTAGGCTGGCCGGTGATCGAGAACGGCCCGGCGCCGGGCCGACCGATCCGGCCGGTGGCGAGGTGGCAGTTGATGATGGCGTTGACCTTGTCGGTGCCCTGGGTCGACTGGTTCACGCCCTGGGAGTAGACCGTCAGCGTCGCCCGGGTCTCGGCGAACCAGGCGTAGAAACGCCGCACCGCCTCCTCCGGCAGGCGGCAGCCCCGGGCCACGGCGGCGATATCCGGCGCATCCTCGGCCGCGGCCAGCGCCGCCTCCTCGAAGCCGCTTGCATGGGCGGCGATCCAGCCACGGTCCAGCGCGCCGGTCCGCAGCAGATGGGCCAGCAGGCCGTTGAACAGCAGCACGTCGGTGCCGGGGGCGATGGCGAGGTGCAGGTCGGCCTCGTCGCAGGTCGCGGTGCGGCGCGGGTCGATCACCACGATCCGGGTGCCCCGCTTCTCGCGCGCCGCCAGCAGCCGGCGGTGCAGGATCGGGTGGCACCAGGCGGCGTTGGAGCCGACATAGATGGCCAGGTCCGCCTGCTCCCAATCCTCATAGCAGCCCGGCACCACATCGCCGCCGAAGGCGCGGCGGTGGCCGGCGACCGAGGAGGCCATGCACAGCCGGGAATTGGTGTCGATGTTGCCGGAGCCGATGAAGCCCTTCATCAGCTTGTTGGCGACGTAATAATCCTCGGTCAGCAGCTGGCCGGAGACATAGAAGGCGACGGAGTCCGGCCCGTGCTGCTCGATCGCCTCGGCGAAGCCGGTGGCGACGCGGTCCAGCGCCTGGTCCCAGCTCGCCGCCCGGGTGCCGATCATCGGGTCGAGCAGGCGCCCGTCCAGCCCCAGCGTCTCGCCCAGCGCCCCGCCCTTGGAGCAGAGCCGGCCGAAATTCGCCGGGTGGATCGGGTCGCCGGAGACGTGGCTCTTTGCATTACCTCTCCCGCCGGACGCGGGAGAGGCCGGGCTCGCGGAGCGAGACCGGGTGAGGGCTGGCCCCGGCCTCGACAAACTCCCCTCACCCGGAGCCGCCAACGCGGCTCCGGCCTCTCCCGCAAGCGGGAGAGGCACCGCATCAGCTCCACCTGAGACAGAGACGCCGCAGCCGACGCCGCAATAGGGGCAGGTGGTGCGGATCTCAGCCATTGGCGACCAGCTGCGGCGACGGCAGGCCCAGGCGGATGCGGCCGGCCTGCAGCTCGACCGCGATGCGATGGACGCAGCCCTCGTCCGGCCCCTCGACCGACCCGGTCTCCAGGCTGATCACCCAGGCGTGCAGCGGGCAGGTGACGCTGGTGCCATGCACGATGCCCTGTGACAGCGGCCCGCCCTTGTGCGGGCAGCGGTCATAGAGCGCGAAGACCCGGTCGTCGGCGGTGCGGAACAGGGCGATGTCACCCTCCGGGCTCTTCACCACCCGGGCGCCCATCGGCGGGATATCCTCGATCCCGCCGACATCGATCCACAGCGGCATGGTCATCGCTCACCCCACCTCGGCCAGGCTGCGGAACTCGTGTGCCTCGGCGCCGGAGGCACGCTCGGCCCAGGGGTCGTTCTGCGCGAATTGCTGCGAGTGCAGGAACCGCGCGTGCAGCCGCTTGCGGGATTCCGCGTCCTCGACCACCCGGCGCTTGATGTGATCGAGCCCGACCCGCTCGATCCAGGGCGCCGTGCGCTCGAGATAGTGCGATTCCTCGCGGTGCAGCTGCATGAAGGCGCCGCAATACTCCAGCACCTCGGCCTCGGTCTCGACCTTGCACAGGAAGTCGGTGCCGCGCAGCTTGATGCCGCCATTGCCGCCGACATGCAGCTCCCACCCGCTGTCGACCGCGATCACGCCGAAATCCTTGATCGTCGCCTCGGCGCAGTTCCGCGGGCAGCCGGACACCGCCATCTTGAACTTGTGCGGGGTCCAGCTGCCCCAGCTCATCCGTTCCAGCGCGATGCCCATGGCGGTCGAATCCTGGGTGCCGAAGCGGCACCATTCCGACCCGACGCAGGTCTTCACCGTGCGCAGCGCCTTGCCATAGGCGTGGCCGGAGACCATGCCGGCGGCGTTCAGGTCGCGCCACACGTCCGGCAACTGCTCCTTCTTGACGCCCAGCAGGTCGATGCGCTGGCCGCCGGTCACCTTCACAGACGGGATCTCGTAGCGGTCGACCACATCGGCGATCGCCCGCAGCTCCTTGGCGCTGGTGACGCCGCCCCACATCCGCGGCACCACCGAATAGGTGCCGTCCTTCTGGATGTTGGCGTGCGCCCGCTCGTTGATGAAGCGGGACTGCTGGTCGTCGGTGTACTCGCCCGGCCAGGCGCAGATCAGGTAGTAGTTCAGCGCCGGCCGGCACTTGGCGCAGCCATGCGGCGTGCGCCAGCCCAGCTCCTGCATCACCGCGGGGATCGAGCGCAGCTCCCGCGCCAGGATCAGCCGCCGCACCTCGTCATGACCGAAATCGGTGCAGCCGCAGACCGCCTTGATCTTCGGCCCGCCGGCATAGCCGTCGCCCAGCGTCACCGCCAGCAGGCTTTCGACCAGCCCGGTGCAGGAGCCGCAGGAGGACGAGGCCTTGGTGTGGGCCCGCACGGCATCCAGGCTGGTCAGCCCCTTCTCGCCGATCGCCTGGACGATGGTGCCCTTGCAGACGCCGTTGCAGCCGCAGATCTCCGCCTCCGGCGGCAGGGCGGCAACGGCCTGCTTAGGGTCCGGCGCCGCACCCCCGGCGGCCGCCAGCGCCTGGCCGAAGATCAGCCCGTCGCGCATCGCGGCGATGTCCAGGCCCTCGCGCAGCATCTGGAAGAACCAGGCGCCGTCGGCGGTGTCGCCGTACAGCACGGCGCCGGCGATGCGGTTGCCCTTCAAGACCAGCCGCTTGTAGACGCCGCGGGCGGCGTCGCGGAACACGATGTCCTCGCAATCCTCGCCGCCCTGGAAGTCGCCGGCCGAGAACACGTCGATGCCGGTGACCTTGAGCTTGGTCGAGGTGACCGAGCCGCGGTATTCGCTCTCCGCCGTGCCGGCCAGCTGGTCGGCGCAGATCCGGGCCATCTCGTACAGCGGCGCCACCAGGCCGTAAGTGCGGCCCTGGTGCTGGACGCATTCGCCGACCGCCAGGATGCAGGGGTCGGAGGTGGTCATCCGGTCGTCGACCACGACGCCGCGCTCGACCGTCAGGCCGGCCTCGCGGGCCAGGGCGGTGGCCGGGCGGATGCCGACCGCCATCACCACGATGTCGGCCGGGATCACCCGCCCGTCCTTCAGCCGCACCGCCTCGACCTTGCCGTCGCCCTCGATGGCGGCGGTGTCGGCCTCGGTCAGCACGGCCAAGCCGCGCCGCTCCAGCTCGCGCTGCAGCAGATAGGCGGCGGCGGGGTCGAGCTGCCGCTCCATCAGCACCGGCATCAGGTGCAGGACGGTGACCTCCATGCCGTTGGCGCGCAGGCCGTTGGCGGCCTCCAGGCCGAGCAGGCCGCCGCCGATCACCACGGCACGGCTGCGGCCCTCGCGCGCCGCCGCCAGCATGGCCTCGACATCGGCGATGTCGCGGAAGGTGACGACGCCGGGCAGGTCGCGCCCAGGCACCGGGATCACGATCGGGTCGGACCCGGTGGCCAGCAGCAGCCGGTCATAGCGGCAGCGGCTGCCATCGGCGCCGATCACCTCGCGCGCCTCGCGGTCGATCGCCGCCACCCGCACCCCGGCGCGCAGGTCGATGCCGTTGGCGTCGTACCAGGCGCGGTCATTGATGACGATGTCGTCGAACCGCTTCTCGCCCGCCAGCACCGGCGACAGCATGATGCGGTTGTAGTTCACCTGCGGCTCGGCGCCGAACACGGTGACGGCGTAGCGGCCGGGCGCGCGGGCCAGCAGTTCCTCCACCGCCCGCATCCCGGCCATGCCGTTGCCGACCACCACCAGCCGCTCCTGCGGCCCCCAGCTTCCTTCGGGCATGTTCCCCTCCCCCTCAGGCGGCCGCGGTGGTGAAGCGCTGGCGCTCATACAGGAAGCGCAGCACCTGCACCCGGCACGCGGCATAAGTCGGATCGTCGGCCAGCGCCAGGCGGCGGCGCGGCCGCTCCAGCGGGATGTCCAGCACCTCGCCGATGGTGGCGCTGGGGCCGTTCGTCATCATCACGATGCGGTCGGACAGCAGCACCGCCTCGTCGACGTCATGGGTGATCATCAGGACCGTGTTGCCGAGCGCGGCGTGGATCTCCATCACCGAATCCTGCAGATGCGCCCGGGTCAGGGCGTCGAGCGCGCCGAAGGGCTCGTCCATCAGCAGGATCTTGGGCTGCATCGCCAGCGCCCGGGCGATGCCGACGCGCTGCTTCATGCCGCCGGAGATCTCGCCCGGCCGCTTGTCCTTGGCATGCGCCATATGGACCAGGGCCAGATTGTGCATCACCCAGTCGTGCCGTTCGGCGGCGCTCTTGGTCCGCCCGAACACCTTGTCGACAGCGATCCGGACATTGCCATAGACGGTCAGCCAGGGCAGCAGCGAATGGTTCTGGAACACGATGGCGCGGTCGGGGCCGGGGCTGTCGACCACCTGGCCGTCCAGCAGCACCTCGCCGGTGGTGGAGCGGACCAGGCCGCCGACGATGTTCAGCAGGGTCGACTTGCCGCAGCCGGAATGGCCGATGATCGACACGAACTCGCCGCGGGCGATGCCGAGATTGACGTCGACCAGCACCTCGCTGACCGCGCTGCCGCGGGTGAAGCGCATGCCGACCTGCTCGATCGAGAGATAGCTGTCCATGGTTCGTCCCCTCAGGCCGAGGTGCCGCGGGCGACGAGCGCGCCGGCGAAGCCGATCAGGCGGTCGAGGACGAAGCCGACCAGCCCGACATAGACCAGCGCCACGATGATGTCGCTGATGCGCGAGCTGTTCCACGCGTCCCAGATGAAGAAGCCGATGCCGACGCCGCCGATCAGCATCTCGGCGGCGATGATCGCCAGCCAGGACAGGCCGATGCCGATGCGCAGGCCGGTGAAGATGTAGGGCACGGTGGCCGGCAGGGTGATCTTGGTGAACACCTCCCAGGGCGACAGGCGCAGCACCCGGGCGACGTTGCGGTAATCCTGCGGGATGTTGCGCACCCCGACCGCGGTGTTGATCACGATCGGCCAGATCGAGGTGATGAAGATCACGAAGATCGCCGAAGGCTCGGCCTGCTGGAACCCGGCCAGCGAGATCGGCAGCCAGGCCAGCGGCGGGATGGTGCGCAGCACCTGGAAGATCGGGTCCAGCCCGCGCATCGCCCAGACGCTCTGGCCGATCAGCACGCCGAGCGCGACCCCGACCACGGAGGCCAGAGCGAAGCCGATCGCGACCCGCGACAGGCTGGTGGCGATCTGCCAGAAGGCGCCCTTATCGACCCCGCCATTGTCGTAGAACGGGTCGATGATGAAGTCCCAGGTGTCGTCCAGCACCTTGAGCGGCGACGGCAGGTTCGAGGTCGGGCTGGAGCACAGCAGCTGCCAGGCCAGCAGCAGCAGCGCCAGCACGATCAGCGGCGGGATCACCCGGGCCGCGGCCTCAACGGCGAGGCGGGACAGGACGGGGCCGAGCGGCGGCTTCACCACCGGCAGGGACAGGATCCGCCCGGCCGGCTTCGGCTTCGCGGCCGGGGCGGAGGCGGGGGCTTCGGATAGGATCTGGGCTGACTGAGGCACGAGGCTGGCTCCGGCTGGCTGTCGTCGGGGCGTCAGGCGACGGTCTTGATGGCGAGGCTGGCGAGGTAGGCGTCGGGGGCGTCGGGGTCGAAGACCTTGCCGTCGAAGAAGGTCTCCTTGCCGCGCGAGGTGCCGGCCGGGATCTCCCCGGCCGGAACGCCGATCGTCTGGGCGGCCTGGCGCCACAGATCCTCGCGGTTGACCTTGGCGATCAGCGCCTTGAGGTCGACATCGGGGGCGATGTAGCCCCAGCGCCGGTCCTCAGTCAGGAACCACAGCTCGTGGCTCTGGAACGGATAGGAGGCGAAGTCCTGCCAGTACTTCATCAGGAACGGGCTGTTCTCGACCTTGCGGCCGTCGCCGTAGTCGATGGTGCCGAGCGAGCGCGGCAGGATGTCGGCCGGGGGCACGTTGAACCATGCCCTCCGGCCGATGATCTGGGCCATTTCCTCCTTGTTCTGCGGCTTGTCGGCCCAGCGCTGGGCCTCCAGCACCGCCTGCAGCAGCGCCGCCGTCGCCTTCGGATGGGCGTCGATCCAGTCGGCGCGCAGCGCCAGGCTCTTCTCCGGATGGTCCTTCCAGATCTCGCCGGTGGTGCAGGCGGAATAGCCGATGCCCTGGTGCACCAGCTGATCGCCCCAGGGCTCGCCGACGCAGAAGGCCTGCATGTTGCCGACCTTCATATTGGCGACCATCTGCGGCGGCGGCACCACGATGGTGCTGACCTCCTTGTTCGGGTCGATCCCGGCGGCGGCCAGCCAGTAGCGCATCCACAGGTCATGGGTGCCGCCGGGGAAGGTGACGGCGCATTTCACCTCCTGCCCCTTGGCCTTCATGTCGGCGAAGGCGGCCTTCAACCCCTTGGCGTCGACCGTGGCGCCGGCCGGCATCAGGTCCTTGGCGACGGAGATCGCCTGGCCGTTGGTGTTCAGCCGGCACAGGATCTGCATCGGAACGGGCTTGTTCTCGGCGGTGATGGTGCCGAGCGTCATCAGGTAGGGCATCGGCGTCAGGATGTGGGCGCCGTCGATGCCGCCGCCGGCCGAGCCCAGCACCAGATTGTCGCGGGTGGTGCCCCAGGAGGCCTGCTTGGCGACGGTGACCTCGGTCAGCCCGACCTTGTCGAACAGCCCCTTCTCCTTGGCGACGATCAGGGGCGCGGAATCGGTCAGGGCGATGAAGCCGAGCGTCGCCTTGGTCGTCTCCGGCCCGGCAGCCTGGGCGAAAGCGCCGGCGGGGAAAGCGGTGCGGAGTGCGGCGATGGTCGCCGCGGCGCCGGTCAGCTTGGCGGTGCCCTGCAGCAGGCTGCGGCGGTTCAGGGTGATGGTGCGGTCGCGTGCGGTCATGAAAGCCCCCTTCGGTTCGGTCAGCCGCGTTGCGTCGCGACGGTTGCTGTGCCGCCGGCGATGAGGCCGGCGAGATCGGTGTCGAGCGTGGCGGGATCGAAGATCCGGCCATCGCAGAAGCGGTCGGCGCCCAGGGCCACGCCGCCGGCCGGGTCGGCCAACACCCAGGGCGCGTCGCGGAGCCCCTCGGTCTTGCTGTCGGCTGCCGGGGCCGGGTAGCCGAGATCCCAGGCGATCTCGCGGTAGAGATCCGGCCGGTAGACGGCGGTCGCGGTGGCGGCGATGTCGACGGTGTCCGGCAGCTCGCCCCAGCGCCGCAGCTGCGCCAGGAACCAGGCGGCGTGGGACCGCCAGGGCAGGCCGGCGGCGCGGCGGTGATAGACCGGGCCGCGCGCCGGCAGCCCGTCGACCAGCAGATCGCCCGGCCGGCCGACCAGGCTGGCGGCGATCGAGGCGGCCGGGGCGTTCAGCACCTCCGGCGCCGCCAGCATCGCCACCGCCTCGGGCCGGTACTGCGGCCGGTCCAGCCAGGCGGCGGCACGGATCAGGGCGCGCAGCAGGGCGCGATGGGCGTCCGGCCGGGCCTCGGCCCAGGCGCGGGTGACGGCGAACACCTTCTCCGGCGCGTTGTTCCAGATCTGCCAGCCGGTGGTGGCGGTGACGCCGACCCCCTGGTCGACCGCGACGTCACCCCAGGGCGCGCCGACGCAGAAGCCGTCGACCCGCCCGGCCGAGAGATGCGCCACCATCTGCGGCGGCGGCACCACCACGATGCGGATGTCGCGCTGCGGGTCGACCCCGCCGGCCGCCAGCCAGTAGCGCAACTGGTCGTGATGGCTCGACACCGGGAAGACGATGGCGAAGACCGGGGGTGGGGACCCCGCCTGGCGGCGGGCGGCGACGACGGCCGCGATCGCCGTGGCCGATCCGGCGGCCGCGCCTTCCGGATCCGCCGCGGCCATCTCCGCCGCCAGGGCGTTCGAGACGGTGACGGCATTGCCGTTAAGGTTCAGCGACAGGCCGACCAGCATCGGCGTCTTCGGACCGCTCAGCCCCAGGGTGATCGCCAGCGGCAGCGGCGCCAGCATATGGGCGCCGTCCAGCAGGCCGCAGACCAGCTTGTCGCGCAGGCTGGCCCAGCTGCTCTCGCGCGACAGCCGGACCGACAGCCCCTCCTCGCGGAAGAAGCCCTTCCGCTCCGCCACGATCAGGGGCGCGCAGTCGGCCAGCGGCACGAAGCCTAGGGTCAGATCTGTGCGGTGGTCCGTCATCAGCCGCTCCAAAACGAAAAGGCGCCCGAGAGCCTGCGGAAGATCCGCAACCCTCGGACGCCTTTGCCCGGTTCAGACGGCCCGTCATCGGACCGCCTGGAATATCGTCGGACGGACGCCATTGCCCGTCGTCACCAAAGGATACGCAAGTGGCGTGCCAACAGGCCGGCCACGGCCTTCCGGGATCGGTAATCCAGCGCCGCAGCCCGATTCAGGGATCCGACGCGGGTGGCATGGGTACGCTGCGCTGCGGCATGATTCTGCTCCGCTGTTGTGCAATGCACAAAAAAGCAGCGAAAAGGGCCGTGCCTAATCTTTGGTCAGCAGCTCGCTGATGCTGATCACCTGCTCGGCGATCTCGGCCAGCGGCTTGCCGCGATCCATGGCCAGCTTGCGCAGGGCCTTGTAGGCCTCGTCCTCCGCCATGCCGCGCTGCTGCATCAGGATGCCCTTGGCGCGCTCGATCCGCTTGCGCTCGGCCAGGGTGGCACGGGTCTTCTCCAGCTCGTCGCGCATCGCCTGGAAGGCCTGGAACCGGGCGATCGCGGCCTCCAGCACCGGCTTCACCCGGTGCGGGCTGAGGCCGTCGACGACATAGGCGCTGACCCCGGCGCGGATCGCCTCGCCGATCGCGGCATCGTCGCTCTGGTCCACGAACATCACGATCGGCTTCGGCCGCTCGCGGCTGACGCTGCGCATATGCTCCAGCGCGTCGCGGTTGGGCGCGTCGAGGTCGACGATGATCACGTCCGGTTCGATCTCGCGCACCCGCGCCAGCAGGTTCTCGGTGCCACTGGCGGTGGTGACCACGCCATGGCCCGCCGCAGTCAGCGCCGCCTCGACCACGCGGCAGCGCTCGGCGTTCTCATCGACCAGGAGGATGCGCAGGACCATTCGCGGGCACAGGGGCAACGGGACTCGATCAAGGACTGGAGCAAGCCTCAGCAAGTTCTGGACCACATCAGAGATGGGGACGCTGCGCAGGGAATGGGCAGCCGAGGCATCTGCCGCCCTCTTGGGCAGGCGCCGGTGGCGGAGTTCCGCCACTGGCCCGGAACTTGCCTAGCCATGGGGATGCGGACGCAAACAAGAGAGTTCGGGGAGCTTACGATGGCATTGTCGCAGAAACATTGGGTGATCGGCGCCGCGCTGGCGGTGTCCATGGGGCTGGCGGTGTCGACCGCCGCCCGGGCCGAGGACACCATCAAGGTCGGCATCCTGCATTCCCTGTCGGGCACCATGGCGATCAGCGAAACCACGCTGAAGGACGTCATGCTGATGCTGATCGACGAGCAGAACAAGAAGGGCGGGCTGCTCGGCAAGAAGCTGGAAGCGGTGGTGGTCGACCCGGCCTCGGACTGGCCGCTCTTCGCCGAGAAGGCGCGGCAGCTGATCTCGGTCGACAAGGTCGCGGCCACCTTCGGCTGCTGGACCTCGGTGTCGCGGAAGTCGGTGCTGCCGGTGTTCGAGGAGCTCGACGGCATCCTGTTCTACCCGGTGCAGTACGAGGGCGAGGAGAGCTCGCGCAACATCTTCTACACCGGCGCCGCGCCGAACCAGCAGGCGATCCCGGCGGTCGACTATCTGATGAACGAGGAGGGGGTGCAGCGCTGGGTGCTGGAAGGCACCGACTACGTCTATCCGCGCACCACCAACAAGATCCTCGAGGCCTATCTCAAGGCCAAGGGCGTGGCGCCCGAGGACATCAGCGTCAACTACACGCCGTTCGGCTTCTCCGATTGGCAGACCGAGGTCGGCAAGATCAAGGCCTTCGGCTCGGCCGGCAAGAAGACCGCCGTGGTCTCGACCGTCAACGGCGACGCCAACGTGCCGTTCTACAAGGAGCTGGGCAACCAGGGCATCAAGGCGACCGACATCCCGGTCGTGGCCTTTTCGGTGGGCGAGGAAGAGTTGGCCGGGCTCGACACCGCCCCGCTGGTCGGCCACCTGGCCGCCTGGAACTACTTCCAGAGCATCGACACGCCGGAGAACAAGGACTTCATCGCGAAGTGGCACGCCTTCATCAAGAACGACAAGCGCACCACCAATGACCCGATGGAGGCGCATTACATCGGCTTCAACATGTGGGTGAAGGCGGTGGAGAAGGCGGGCACCACCGACCCCGACAAGGTGATCGACGCGATGGTCGGCGTGACCGTGCCGAACCTGACCGGCGGCTATGCCAGCATGATGCCGAACCACCACATCACCAAGCCGGTGCTGATCGGCGAGATCCAGGCCGACGGCCAGATCCAGACGGTGTCGGAGACCCCCGAGGTCGTGGGCGACGAGTGGTCCGACTATCTCGAAGGCTCGAAGGACCTGATCTCGGATTGGCGCAAGCCGCTGGCCTGCGGGAACTTCAACGTCAAGACCGGCAAGTGCGGCGGGTCGGGGTCGTGATCCGGCGTCCGGTCGCGGGCTGGCGATGACCAATCGTCCGAAACTCGTAGGTTGGGTTCGCGGTAAGCGAACCCAACACGGCGACTGGTGCTTGCCGCGGGATGTTGGGTTCGCGTCCGCGAACCCAACCTACGCGCTGCTCATTCTCGCCCTCCTGCTCCTGATCCTCCCGCTCACTGCCCGGGCGGAGATCCCGGCCGAGGTACTCGCGCGCTTCGCCTCGACCAATTACGACGACATCGCCGCCGGGGTGGACGGGGTCGCCGCTTCGGGCGATGCGCAGGCGCCGGCGATCCTGGAGGCGCTGGCGGCCGGACGGCTGATCGCGGCGCCCGGCGCGGTGGCGATCAAGACCGAGGCCGGCGGCTTCGTCGATGCCGCCACCGGGGCCGCGCTGGCCGAGGCGCCGGCAGGCGGCAAGCCGATCCGGGTCAACAACCGGGTGCGGCGGGCGATCGACGGAGCAATGGGGTCGCTGACCTTGCTGGCGCCCGACCGGGCCAAGCGGCTCGACGCCGCCGCCGCGGTGTTCAAATCGCGCGACGACAAGGCGCTGCCGGCGCTGGAAGCGGCTTTGGCGCGCGAGACCGATCCGGCGGTGAAGCAGGCCTTCCTCGAAGCGCGCGCCGCCATCATCCTGGCCAAGGGCGGCGCCGACGACGCGATCCTGCCGGCGATCGACACCGTCGCCGCCCGCGGTGACCAGGAGGCGCGGGCGTTGCTGTCCGGTATCCCGAACCCGTCTCCGGCCGTCGCCGCCGCGGCCGCGGCCGCGATCGGCCACATCGACACCCGGCTCATGATCTGGAACGGGGTGCAGAGCCTGTACTACGGACTCAGCCTCGGCTCGGTGCTGCTGATCGCCGCCATCGGCCTCGCCATCACTTTCGGCGTGATGGGCGTGATCAACATGGCGCATGGCGAGATCGTCATGCTCGGCGCCTACACCACCTTCCTGGTGCAGGAGGCGTTCCGCATCTATGCGCCGAACCTGTTCGACTATTCCCTGGCCGTGGCGCTGCCGCTGGCCTTCCTGGTCGCGGCCCTGGCCGGCGTCGCCATCGAGCGCACCATCATCCGCTTCCTCTACGGCAGGCCGCTGGAGACGCTGCTGGCCACCTTCGGCCTGTCGCTGATCCTGCAGCAGGCGGTGCGCACCGTGTTCGGCCCGTCGAACCGCGAGGTCGGCAACCCGGCCTGGATGTCCGGCGCCTTCGACCTGGGCGGCCTGACCCTGACCTGGAACCGGATGTGGATCATCGTCTTCGCGCTGCTGGTCTTCGCCGCGCTGATGCTGGTGTTGCGCTACACCGCGCTGGGCCTGCAGATGCGGGCGGTGACGCAGAACCGGCGCATGGCCGCGGCGATGGGCATCCGCACCGGCCGGGTCGACATGCTGACCTTCGGCATCGGCTCCGGCGTCGCCGGCATCGCCGGGGTAGCGCTCAGCCAGATCGACAATGTCAGCCCCAATCTCGGCCAGGGCTACATCATCGACAGCTTCATGGTCGTGGTGTTCGGCGGGGTCGGCAACCTGTGGGGCACGCTGGTCGGGGCGCTGACGCTCGGCGTCGCCAACAAGCTGCTGGAGCCCTGGGCCGGCGCGGTGCTGGGCAAGATCGCGATCCTGGTCGGGATCATCCTGTTCATCCAGCGCAAGCCGCGCGGGCTGTTCCCGCTCAAGGGACGGGCGGTGGAATCATGATCACGGCCCGTCTCCTCCGCGCCTCGGGCGGCCCGGCCTTCGCCATCGGCCTCGTCGCCGTGGCGGTGCTGGTGCTGCTGGCCAACCTGGCGCTGCCGCCGGAGTCGCCATTCTACGTGCCGGGCTATGCCGTCAGCCTGATGGGCAAGTATCTGTGCTACGCCCTGCTGGCGCTGGCGATCGACCTGGTCTGGGGCTATGTCGGCATCCTCAGCCTCGGCCATGGCGCCTTCTTCGCCCTCGGTGGCTACGCCATGGGCATGTATCTGATGCGCCAGATCGGCCCACGCGGCGTCTACGGCAATCCGGTGCTGCCGGATTTCATGGTGTTCCTGAACTGGCCGGAGCTGCCCTGGTACTGGCTCGGCTTCGACCAGTTCTGGTTCGCGGCGCTGATGGTGCTGCTGGTGCCGGGCGCGCTGGCCTTCGTGTTCGGCTGGTTCGCCTTCCGCAGCCGGGTCTCCGGCGTCTATCTGTCGATCATCACCCAGGCGATGACCTACGCCCTGCTGCTGGCCTTCTTCCGCAACGACATGGGCTTCGGCGGCAACAACGGCCTGACCGACTTCAAGGACCTGCTCGGCTTCAGTCTGCAGGCGGATGCGACGCGGGCCGGGCTGTTCCTGGCCAGCGCCATAGCCCTGGCCGCCGCCTTCCTGATGTGCCGGGCGATCACCCTGTCGCGCTTCGGCAAGGTGATGATCGCCATCCGCGACGCTGAAAGCCGAACCCGCTTCCTCGGCTACCGGGTCGAATCCTACAAGCTGGTGGTGTTCACCCTGTCGGCGATGATGGCGGGCGTGGCCGGCGCGCTCTACGTGCCGCAGATCGGCATCATCAACCCGGGCGAATTCGCCCCGGCCAATTCGATCGAGGCGGTGATCTGGGTCGCGGTCGGCGGCCGCGGCACGCTGATCGGCCCGATCATCGGCGCGGTCACGGTCAATCTCGGCAAGACCATGTTCACCAACCTGCTGCCGGAGTTCTGGCTGTTCGCCCTGGGCGGGCTGTTCATCCTGGTGACGCTGGTGCTGCCCAAGGGCATCGTCGGCGCGGTGCAGTCGGCCTGGCGGTCATGGCGAGCCCGCCCGAGCCGCCGCGCGGCGGAAGTGGCGACGGAGACGCCGCGATGAACGCACCTCTCGACACCCACGCGCCCACCCAGGCGCTGCTCTATCTCGACGGCGTCACCGTCAGCTTCAGTGGCTTCCGGGCGCTCAACGCCCTGTCGCTGGTGATCGAGCCGGGCGAGATGCGGGCGATCATCGGCCCGAACGGGGCCGGCAAGACCACGATGATGGATGTCATCACCGGCAAGACCCGGCCGGACCAGGGCGAGGCGCTGTTCCGCGGCACCCACGACCTGACGCGGCTGGACGAGACGGCGATCGCGGGCCTCGGCATCGGACGCAAATTCCAGAAGCCGACGGTGTTCGACAGCCACACGGTCGGGGACAACCTCCTCCTGTCCCTGGCGGGCCCGCTATCGCCGACCAACCTGCTGTTCGGCCGCCCCCGTGCGGACACGGCGGAGCGG
>NZ_JBFRCU010000077.1:0-38709 GCF_052113205.1 Inquilinus sp. YAF38
CTGTTGGGTTCGCTGCCGCGAACCCAACCTACGACACCGATTTGCGCAGCCTTCCACACTCCCCCTCCCCTTGCGGGAGGGGGTTGGGGGAGGGGTCTGCGCGCGTCCGCGCGCCCCGGCCGCCTGCTTTCCCAAACAAAACCTCGTCATCCCCGCGAAAGCGGGAATCTCGTCACGCTCGGACCGGGAAGAGATTCCCGCGTTCGCGGGAATGACGACCAGGGGTAAGGAAGCCGCCCTTACGCCGCCGCCCGGTCCCGCCGCTCCTCCACCGCATGGCAGGCGACCAAGGCGTCGCCCGCCGCCAGCGGCTGCGGCACCTCCTGCCGGCAGCGGTCGTTCGCCAGCGGGCAGCGCGGATGGAAGGCGCAGCCCGGCGGCGGGGCGATCGGGCTCGGGATCTCGCCTTCCACCATCCGCCGCGGCCGGCCGGTCATCTCCAGGTCCGGCAGGGCGTCGAGCAGCATCCGTGTGTAGGGGTGCCGCGGTGCCCGGAACAGCGACCGGGCCGGCGCCAGCTCGACCATCCGGCCGAGATAGACCACGCCGATCCGGCTGGCCATGTGCCGGACCACCGCCAGGTTGTGGCTGATGAACAGATAGGTCAGCCCGAACTGGTCCTGCAGATCCTTCATCAGGTTCAGGATCTGGGCCTGGACCGAGACGTCGAGCGCCGAGGTCGGCTCGTCGCAGACGATGAACTCCGGCTCCGACGCCAGCGCCCGGGCGATGCAGATGCGCTGGCGCTGGCCGCCGCTGAACTCGTGCGGGAACTTGCGGYCGTCGCGCGGATCCAGGCCCACTCGCCGCAGCAGCTCCGCCACCTTCTCCGCCGTCTCGGCCTGGGACGAGGACAGGCCGAAGGCGCGGATCGGCTCGGCCACGATGCGGTCGACCCGCCAGCGCGGGTTCAGGCTGGCGAAGGGGTCCTGGAAGATCATCTGGATGCGACGGCGCAGCTTGGCCAGCTGCGCCTTCTTCGCCGGGTCCGACAGGTCGATGCCGTCGATCAGCACCGCGCCGTCGCTGGGCGACAGCAGCCCCACCGCCAGCCGGGCGATGGTCGACTTGCCGGAGCCGGATTCGCCGACCAGCGCCAGGGTCTCGCCCCGGGTGATGGTGAAGCTGACATCCTGCACGGCCTTGAGCGTCAGCCGCGGCGCCCCGCCCAAGAGCCGCGCCAGCCAGGGCTGGGACAGGTCGAAGCGGCGGCTTAAGCCCACCACCTCGACCAGGGTCTTCGCCGTCATGCGCGGCCTCCTTCCACCAGCCAGCAGGCGGCCGCCCCCTGCCCCGCCGCCATCAGCTCCGGCCGGTCGTGCCGGCAGCGGTCGAAGGCGGCGGTGCAGCGCGGGTTGAAGGCGCAGCCGGCCGGGATCGCGTCCAGCCGCGGCATCGCGCCCGGGATCTGCTGCAGCCGCGCGTCGTCGCCCGTGACCGTCGGGATCGAGCCCATCAGCCCCACGGTGTAGGGGTGGTGCGGCTGCTTGATCACGGTCCGCACCGGGCCGATCTCGGCGATCCGCCCGGCATACATCACCGCCACCCGGTCGGCGGTCTCGGCGATCACGCCCATGTCGTGGGTGATCAGCATCACCGCCGTGCCGCGCTCCCGGCACAGCCGCTTCAGCACTGCGATCACCTGGGCCTGGACCGAGACGTCGAGCGCCGTGGTCGGCTCGTCGGCGATCACCAGCTCCGGCTCCGCCGCCAGGGCCAGGGCGATGACCACGCGCTGGCGCATGCCGCCGGAGAACTCGTGCGGATAGGAATCGATCCGCGCCGCCGCCGCCGGGATGCCGACCTCCTCCAACAGGGCGATGGCGCGGCGGCGGGCGCCGTCGCGGCCGAGCGGCAGATGGGTGGCGATGGTCTCGGTCAGCTGCTTGCCGACGGTGTAGAGCGGGTTCAGGCTGGTCAGCGGGTCCTGGAAGATCATGCCGATGCGCCGGCCGCGGATCCGCCGCATCGCCTCGGGCTTGAGGTTGTCGATGCGCTCGCCCTTGAGAAGGATCTCACCGCCGGCGATGCGGCCGGGCGGGTCGATCAGCCCGATCACGGCGGTGCCGGTGATCGACTTGCCGGCGCCGGATTCGCCGACCACGCCCAGCACCTCGCCGGGCGCGATGTCGAAGGACACGCCGTCGATCGCGGTCAGCGGGCCGCGCCGGCTGCTGAACTGGACCTTGAGGTCGCGGACGCTGAGGGTCATCGCCGTTGTTTCAGTGCTTGGCATGGCCCTCACCGCAGCTTCGGGTTGAGGGCGTCGCGCAGCCAGTCGCCCAAAAGGTTGACCGACAGCGCCAGCACCGCCAACGCCGCGCCGGGGAAGATCGTGATCCACCACTCGCCGGAGAACAGGAAGCGGTTGCCGATATTGATCAGCGTGCCCAGCGAGGGCGAGGTCGACGGCACCCCGACGCCGAGGAAGGACAGGGTCGCCTCGGTGATGATCGCCAGCGCCAGGTTGATGGTGGCGATCACCAGGACCGGCCCCATCACGTTCGGCAGCACGTGGCGGAACATGATGGTCCAGTCCGACAGGCCGATCAGCCGGGCGGCCTGGACGTATTCCTTGCGCGATTCGACCAGGGTCGAGCCGCGCACGGTGCGGGCGTACTGCACCCAGTAGGACAGGCCGATGGCGACGACGATCACCGCGATCTGGATGTCGGTGCCGCCGCCCCTGCCGACCAGCGCCAGGGCGATGCCGTTGATCAAGAGCGCGATCAGGATCGCCGGGAAGGTCAGCTGCACGTCGGCGACGCGCATGATCACGGCGCCGACCCAGCCGCCGCGATAGCCGGCGACGAGGCCGAGGGTGACGCCGATCAGCATCGCCAGGGCGACGCCGGCGACGCCGACCAGCAGCGAGATCCGCGTGCCGTAGAGGATGGCCGAGAACAGGTCGCGGCCCTGGTCATCGGTGCCGAGCGGGAATTGCGGGTCGCCGTCCGCCTCGAAGGCCGGCGGGATCAGCGAGTTCATCAGGTCGAGGCTGGCCGCGTTGAACGGGTCCTGCGGCGCGACCAGGGGCGCCAGGATGGCCCCCGCGGCCATCAGCAGCGCGGCCACGAGGGCGATGATGGCGATCGGCGAGCGGCGGAAGCGCCAGGCGAGATCGCTGTCGAGCATGCGTCGCATCGGCTCAGGTCCCGACGCGGATGCGCGGGTCGACCGCGGCGTAGAGGATGTCGACCACCAGGTTGATGGTGACGAAGATGAAGGCGCTGAGCAGCAGGTAGGCGGCCATGATCGGGATGTCGACATTGGCCACCGCCTGGATGAACAGCAGGCCCATGCCCGGCCACTGGAACACCTGCTCGGTGATGATGGCGAAGGCGATGATCGAGCCGAGCTGCAGCCCGGTGATGGTGATGACCGGGATCAGCGTGTTCTTCAGCGCGTGGCCGAAATGGATCGACCGGTCGGTCAGGCCGCGGGCGCGGGCGAAGCGGATGAAGTCGGTGCGCATCACCTCCAGCATCTCGCCGCGCACCAGGCGCATGATCAGCGTCATCTGGAACAGGCCCAGCGTGATCGCCGGCAGGATCAGCGAGCGCAGGCCGGACATGGTCAGGAACCCGGTGCTCCACCAGCCCAGCCGCACCACCTCGCCGCGGCCGAAGGAGGGCAGCCAGCCGAGCTCGACCGAGAAGATGAAGATCAGCAGGATGCCGATCAGGAAGGTCGGCAGCGACACCCCGACCAGCGAACCGCCGAGGAACAGGCGCGACAGCCAGCGCCGGGGATAGAGGCCGGTGAACACCCCCATCGGCACGCCGATCAAGAGCGCCAGCAGGGCCGAGGTCAGCGACAGCTCCAGCGTCGCCGGCGCGCGGTCGCCGATCAGGCCCGAGACCGGCTGCTTGAACTGGTAGGAGTTGCCGAAGTCGAACCGCACCACGTTGCCGGCATAGCGGATGAACTGCACCACCACCGGGTCGTTCAGCCCCAGGCTCTCGCGCAGCGCCTCGCGCTCCGCCTCGGTGGTCTCCTGCCCGACCATCTGGTTGATCGGGTCTCCGACGAAGCGGAACATGGTGAAGGCCAGCAGCGCCACCACCAGCATCACCAGGATCGCCTGCGCCATGCGCGTCAGGATGAAGGCCAGCATCACACCCCGCTGTCGTTGAGGAAAACGGGGCGGCGGCGCGAAGCCGCCGCCCGGCGGGTTCTCAGTTCTTCTTGATCCAGTCGAAGATCAGCCAGTTGTCCGGCCGCTGGACCACGGTGAACTTCTTCGACACGCCCCAGGACAGCGCCTGCTGGTGCAGCGGCAGGTAGCCGACATCCTGGTTCAGCAGGATGTCGTAGGCCTGGGCGATCAGGCTGTCGCGCTTGGCCTTGTCGCCCTCGACCGAGAAGGCGTCGACCAGGGCGTCGACCTTCGGGTTGCAGTAGCCGCCGTCATTCGAGACGGAGACGCCCGGCGCCCGGCAGCGCACCAGGTTGTTGAAGACGCTGAGCGAATCATAGCCGTCCGGCGTCCAGCCCAGCAGGTAGAAGCTGGTGCTGTGGCCGCCGGCCTCGCCGATCTGGGTAAAGTGCTTGGCGCGGGGCTGGGCGTTCAGCGTCACCTTGACCCCGACCCGGGCCAGCATCGACACCACCGCCTGGCAGATCGCCTCGTCATTGACGTAGCGGTCGTTCGGGCAGTCGAGCGTGACCTCGAACCCGTCGGGATAACCGGCCTCGGCCAGCAGCTTCTTCGACGCCTCCGGGTCGTAGGGATGGCGCTTGAACTCGCCGGCGCGGGAGAACAAGGCGGGCGAGATCATCAGCGCCGACGGCGTCGCCTGGCCGCGCATGATGCGCTGGCCGATCGCGTCCTCGTTGATCGCCTGGTACAGGGCCAGCCGCACCTTCTGGTCCTTGAACGGGTTCTTGCCCTTGATGTTGGAGTACAGCAGCTCGTCGCGGTCCTGGTCCAGGCCGAGGAAGATGGTGCGCAGCTCCGGCGCGGCCAGCAGCGTGGTGTCGGCGTTGTTGGTGACGCGATCCTGGTCCTGCACCGGCACCGGGTCGACCCAGTCGACCTGGCCGGACAGCAGGGCGGCGACGCGGGTGGCCGACGACGCGATCGGCGTGAACTCGACCCGGTCGATGTTGCCCTCCGGCTTGCCCCACCAGTTCGGGTTGCGCACGAACACCGTCTTCACCCCGATCTCATGGCTCTCGACCATGAACGGCCCGGTGCCGTTGGCGTGCAGCACGGCGTAGCCGGGGTTCTTGTCGGCGGTGGAGGACGGCGCCACGGCGTTGTTCTGCGTCGACCACTCCTTGTCGAAGATCGGCCAGGAATCCCACGTCGCGTTCAGGAGCGGGTTGGGCTTGGTCAGGACGAAGTCGACCGTGTTGTCGTCGACCTTCACCGCCTTCATGTCGGAGGGCACGCGGCCCTTGATGTCCGAGCCCGGGGCCCGCAGCCGGTCGAGCGAATACAGCACGTCGTCGGCGTTGAAGGCGTCGCCATTCGCGAACTTCACGCCTTCGCGCAGATGGACGCGCCATTTCAGCCCGTCATCGGTCACTTCCCAGCTTGTGGCCAAAGCGGGGACGATCTTCATCTCCTGGTCGCGCCGGGTGAGCCCCTCGTAGACGTTGCTCATCGTCGCGGTCGTGAAGGTCTCGTTGTACTGGTACGAGTCGAGCGTGTTCAGGTTGCCCTGGAAGGCGAAGCGGAACACGGTCTCCGCCCGCGCCGAGGCCGAAGCCGCCAGCACCGCCGCCCCGATCAGCAGCCCGGCCGCGGCCCAACGCAGCGGCCCGGGGGCCGCCAGGGCCATGGATCGATCTCTGCCTCGCTGTCTCACATCCGCCATCGCTGCCTCGCTGGTTCTTGGTTGCAGGATTCCGGGCGGACGATGCCGGCCCGGCTGGGTCCAAAGAGTCGAAGGCGCGGCCGGTCACGGCCACGATCTGGAACGCCGGTCGGCGTGACTGGATACCTCCCCGGCGCCGATGATTGCCCGACTTTTGCTCCGGGTCGAGCCGGATCGGGAATCGGTGCCCAATTCTCAGGCAATCCCTGCCCGTCGCCGACGGCAGATCCGCCCCGCCATCCCCCATTCGCCCATCCGTCCCCTTCCGTCCCGGCAAGCCCAGCAACTGCCGTGCCAAAGGCGCCGGTCTGCGATGCGGCCGCGGCGTCCGAGGCCGCGGCGGCCGGCTTGCACCGGTTCGGCCTTGGCCCTAGGGTACGCCGCTTCTGTCCTGGAGAATGCCGCGGTGCGCTATATCAGCACCCGGGGTCACGCCCCCGCGCTTGCTTTCGACGATGTGCTTCTGGCCGGCCTGGCCCGCGACGGCGGGCTGTATCTGCCCGAGACCTGGCCGACCCGTTCGGCCGAGGAGTGGCGGCGCCTGCGCGGCCTGCCCTATGCCGAGCTGGCGACCGAGGTGATGCTGCCCTTCGTCGAGGGGTCGCTGACCCGGACGGAGCTGGCGGCGCTGGCGGCCGAGACCTATGCCGGCTTCGGCCATCCCGCCGTGGCGCCGCTGGTCCAGATCGACCAGGACCTGTGGCTGATGGAGCTGTTCCACGGCCCGACCATCGCCTTCAAGGACTATGCCCTGCAGCTGCTGGGCCGCCTGTTCGACCATGTGCTGACCAAGCGCGGCGAACGGGTGATGATCGTCGGCGCCACCTCGGGCGACACCGGCTCGGCCGCGATCGAGGCCTGCCGCGACCGTGCCGCCATCGACATCGTCATCCTGCACCCCGAGGGCCGCACCTCCGAGGTGCAGCGCCGGCAGATGACGACCGTGCTGTCGTCCAATGTCCGCAACGTCGCGCTGAAGGGCAGCTTCGACGACTGCCAGGACATGGTGAAGGCGATGTTCGCCGACGCCCCATTCCGCGACGAGGTCCATCTCTCGGCGGTGAACTCGATCAACTGGGCCCGGATCATGGCCCAGATCGTCTACTACGCCGCCGCCGCCCTGGCGCTGGGCGCGCCCGACCGGCCGGTGGCCTTCGCTGTGCCGACCGGCAATTTCGGCAATGTCTTCGCCGCCTATGCCGCCCGCAAGATGGGCCTGCCGATCGCCAAGCTGGTAGTCGGGTCGAACCGCAACGACATCCTCGACCGCTTCTTCAAGTCGGGCGAGATGAAGATGGACGGGGTGGTCCCGACGCTGAGCCCGTCGATGGACATCCAGATCTCCTCCAACTTCGAGCGGCTGCTGTTCGAGCTGTGCGGCCGCGACGCCGACCGCCTCAGCGCGCTGATGGCGGCGTTCCGCGGCACTGGCCGGTTCAGCGTGACCCCGGCGATGCACGAGGCGGCGGCCGAGATCTTCGCCAGCCATCGCCTGGACGATGACGACACGCTGAAGGTGATCGCCGAGACCCGCGCCGCGACCGGCCAGACCATCGACCCGCACACTGCCTGCGGCCTGGCCGCCGCCCGCGCCCATCCGGCCGGCCCCGGCATCCCGATGGTGGTGGCCGCCACCGCCCATCCCGCCAAGTTCCCGGATGCGGTGGAACGCGCCACCGGCTGGCGCCCGCCGCTGCCGCCGCATCTGGCCGACCTGTTCGAACGAGAGGAGCGGCTGACCCTGCTGCCCAACGACCTTGCCACGACCGAAGCCTTCGTCCGCGAGTCCCGCACCAATGGAGGGCCGGCCTGATGCCGCCCCGTGAGAGCACCCTGTCGAACGGGCTGCGCGTCGTCACCGACCCGATCTCCACCGTCGAGAGCGCCTGCGTCGGGCTGTGGGTCGGGGCCGGCACCCGGCACGAGACCGCCGAGGTCAACGGCGTCGCCCATCTGCTGGAGCATATGGCGTTCAAGGGCACGCGCCGGCGCAACGCCCAGGACATCGCCCAGGAGATCGAGGCGGTCGGCGGCCATCTGAACGCCTATACCAGCCGCGAGAACACGGCCTACTACGCCCGCATACTGAAACAGGATGCGCCGCTGGCGCTCGATATCCTCGCCGACATCCTGCAGAACTCGGTGTTCGACGAGACCGAGCTGGGGCGCGAGCGCGCCGTGGTGCTGCAGGAGATCGGCCAGGCGATCGACACTCCGGACGACATCATCTTCGACCAGTTCCAGGAAGCCGCCTTCCCGGACCAGCCGATCGGCTGGCCGGTGCTGGGCACGGCCGACATCGTCGGATCGCTGCCGCGTGAGGCGATCGCCGGCTATATCGGCCGCAACTACGGCGCCGACACCATGGTGCTGGTCGCCTCCGGCAACGTCGACCACGACCGGCTGGCGGAGCAGGCCGAGCGGCTGCTGACCAGCCTGCCGGCCAAGGCCGAGGCGCGCACCTCGCCTGCCGCCTATCAGGGCGGCGAGCACCGCGAGGAGCGCGACCTCGAGCAGTTGCACCTGGTGCTGGGCTTCCCCGGCCTGTCCTACACCGATCCGGACTTCTACGCCGCCTCTGTGCTGTCGACCCTGCTGGGCGGCGGCATGTCCTCGCGGCTGTTCCAGGAGATCCGCGAGAAGCGCGGCCTGGTCTATTCGATCTACTCCTTCACCAGCGCCTATCAGGACGGCGGGCTGTTCGGCATCTATGCCGGCACCGGCGAGACCGAGGTGGAGGAGCTGCTGCCGGTGCTGTGCGGCGAGATCGGCCGGGTGGTCGGCGACGCGGCGGAGGACGAGGTCGCCCGCGCCCGCGCCCAGATCAAGGCCGGGCTGCTGATGAGCCTGGAATCGACCATGGCGCGGGCCGAGCAGCTGGGCCAGCAGATGCTGATCTTCGGCCGTCCGGTGCCCCCTGAGGAGGTGGTGGCGAAGATCGACGCGATCGATGCCGCCGCGGTGCGCCGGGTCGCCGAGCGCGTGTTCCGCACCGCCCCCACCCTGGCGGCGCTGGGGCCGGTCGGCCGGCTCGAGAGCTACGACGCGATCCGCGCCCGGATCGGCTGACGGCGTTGAGCGGGGCGGCGGTGATCGGCTTCTTCCGAACGGGGCTCGGCACCCTTCCGCCGGTCCGGATCGAGGGCCGGCGGACCTATCTGCGGCCGCCGCGGCTGCGCGACTGGCGCCAATGGGTGGCGCTGCGCGGCGACAGCCGCAGCTTCCTGACCCCGTGGGAGCCGACCTGGCCGGAGGACGCGCTGAGCCGCGCCGCCTATCTGCGCCGGCTGCGCCGCCAGATCTACGAATGGCGGCAGGACGAGGGCTACGGCTTCCTGATCTTCGAGCGCGACAGCAAGCAGCTGGTCGGCGGCATCGGCTTCTCCAATGTCCGCCGCGGCGTCGCCCAGTCCGCGTCGATCGGCTACTGGATCGGCGAGCGATTCGCCCGGCGGGGGCTGATGACCGACGCCACCGCGGCGGCGGTGGCCTTCGGCTTCAACCAGCTCGGCCTGCACCGAATCGAGGCGGCGTGCCTGCCGCACAACGAGGCCAGCCAGAAGCTGCTGCTGCGCCTGGGATTTACCCATGAGGGCCATGCCCGCGCCTATCTCAAGATCGACGGAGATTGGCGGGATCACTTGCTGTTCGGGCTGGTCGACACCGAGTTCCATCCGGCACCGTGACCATCCGGCTTGATGCCGTTCCTCTGCGCGCCTAGGGTCAGGCAAAATCATGGCGGAACGCGGCACGTGGCTTTGGACTGGGACACCCTCTCGCGCACCCTGCGCCCCGAGAACAGCCCCGGCTTCCTGCTGTGGCAGGTCGCCAACCAGTGGCAGCGGATGCAACGCTCGACCCTGGAACCGCTCGGCCTGACCCACGTCCAGTTCGTGCTGCTGGCCGGGCTGGCCTGGCTGAGCCGCAAGGAGAGCGACGTCACCCAGGCCCGGTTGGCCGCCTTCTGCAAGACCGATGCGATGATGACCAGCCAGGTGGTGCGGTCGCTGGAGGCTGGCGGCTTCGTCGCCCGGGCGCCGCACCCGACCGACAGCCGGGCGCGGCAGCTGCGGGTCACCGCCAAGGGGGCCGAGGTGCTGAACGCCGCCATGCCGCGGGTGCGTGAGGCCGACGCCCAGTTCTTCGGCACGCTGCAGGAGAGCCAGGATTTCGTCGACCAGCTGCGCCGGCTGTGGGCCAGCGGCTCCAAGCGCGAGCCTTAGGCGAGCAGCCAGGCCGGAACCAGGAACACTAGCGGCACGAACAGCGCGATCCGCATCCGCGGCAGCGCCACGCCGTTGCGCCTGAGCAGCGTCAGCTGGATGTGCAGCGCGATGAACAGGGTCGCGGCGAAGACCAGCGCCGCCGCCGACAGGGTCAGCAGGCCCAGCGCCTGCAGCAGCGCCAGGGCCGCGATCATGACCCCGGCGCAGCCGAGCAGCCAGATCGTTGCCTGCTTCGAGATCAGGGCGCGGTTGATCCGCAGCTCGACATGGGCCAACGACACCCACCAGATCGTCTGCATGCAGACGATAGGCAGCAGCCGCGACATCTCGGGCAGATGCGCCCGCCAGCCCGGCAGCAGGTCGGTGCCGAACAGCTCGAACCCGGCCAGGATCACCGCGGCGCCGGTCATGGTCAACGCCAGCAACACCAGGTAGAACCGGTCGAACCACTCGACCGAGGCCTCGTACAGCGTCTTGAAATAGGCGGTCACGATCAGCTGGTGCACCAGGAAGATCGCCGCCGAGATGCGGACACAGACCGCATAGACCGACACCGCCTCGACCGACAGGAAGAAGCCGACCAGCACCCGCGAGCTGTTGGCGATGGCGAAATAGACCAGCGAGTTCACCATCATGAAGAAGCCCATCCGCCGGGCGTCGGCATAGGCGGCGAAGAAACCCGGCCGGATGGTGCGCGCCAGGCCGATGGCGGCGAACAGGGTGAAGCCGAGCGCCGCGGCGCCGCAGCCCAGGATCACGGGCGCCAGCGGCACCCGCCACAGCGCCAGAAAGACCAGCGTGCCGATGATCAGGAAGACATAGAGCGCCAGGTTGTCAGCCACCAGGATGCCGAAGCGGCGCCCCATGGCGCGGTAGTAGACGCTGGCGGCGACCTGCGCGCCCGCGCCGGCGATGGCGACACCGGCGAACACCGGCAGCAGCGAGCCCGCGGCGGCCCAGGCGATGGCGGCACCGCCCAGGCCGATCAGGCCGATCGTGGCGACGACGAAGAACAGCAGATCGAGGACACGGTCGTCCTTGCGGATCAGCACCAGCTGCGGGACCGCGCCCGGGATGCCGAGGCTGAGGATCTGCGCCCCGATCACGCCGATACTGAGCCCCAGCTCGGCCGTGCCGTAATCCTGGATGCTCATCACCTGCGACAGCAGCAGCGGCCCGAAGAAAGCGGAGCCCTTGCCGAGCGCGAAGGCGAGCAGGAACAGCGCCGCCTGGCCGCCGACCGCCCTGACCCGGGCGAGGTTCATCGCCAACGCCATGGCCGGGGGCGGCTCATGACGACCCTGGGATCACCATCCGGGTCAGGCCCGCAGGTAGACGCGGTTGACGTGCGGGTCGAGCGTCAGGCCCGGGGCCACCCGGCCGGCCTCGACGATCGGGCGCAGCGGGCCGTACAGGATCGGGCCCTGGCAGTAGACCACTTGGAAGATCAGCCGCGCGGAGGTTCGCGCCGGCTGGCCGCGATGGAAGCCGAAGGTGTTCTCCAGGAAGCTGGTGCCGGCGCGCCCTTCGAACCGGACGAAGCGCTCGCGGCCGAAGGCGCCCTCGACCTCGGCGTCGGAATAGCGCCGGATCGGCATCAGCCGGTCCTCGCGATGCGAGCCGCGGACATAGATGTGCGGCCCGGCCCCGGCATCGACGTCGGTGAGATAGACGAACAGCTTGATGAAGCGCCAGTCGTCATAATCGCGATGGAACAGCTCGGCATGCTGCCCGTCCTCGTCGCCGGCGATCGACCACCAGGCGGCCATGTAGCTGATCGTCGGCTTGCAGCCGAGGGCGGCCTGCACCGCCTCCAGCACCGCCGGGTCGTTGGCGATCGCCAGGGCATGCGGCGCGTTCACCACCACCTCCGGCCGGAAATGCGCGACATGGGTGCCCTTCGGCGCCTGCTCCGGCGCCTGGAAAGTGCCGTGCTCGGGCTTGTAGGGGTTGAAGGAATGATTCCCGGCGAAGTGGCGCCGCATGTCGGCGACCCGGTCGGGCGTCATCAGCCAGGGCGTCATGGCGAAGCCCTCGGCGGTCAGGGCCTTGGCGGCGCCCAGGGCTTCCGGCGTGCCGGTGACCGGGCCGCGCCCGACCCGGCCGGCGATCCGGTCGGCCACCCAGTTCCGCCAGGCGACGCGTTGGAACCGGCGCTGCAGCAGGAACCGGGTCATCAGCCCGGCCTTGGCCGCGTGTTCGGAAAGGGCTGCCATCGAAATCTCCTCGCGCCGAGCGCCGTCGACGACAGCCCGGAGCGGATGCCCGCCCCGGGCCGCCAGCGGTCAAATTCCGCTCCGAGTCCTATACCGGTCGTCTCCGTGCGCACCAAGAATCATTTTCATCCCGGCGCGCACGGAGACCTGCAACCGTCACTCCGCCGCGCGATAGATCTGGCTGCCGCCGTCGCGGAACCGCGCCGACATCTCCTCCATCCCCGCCTCGGCCGAGGCCCGGATCTCCTGCGTGATCTTCATCGAGCAGAATTTCGGGCCGCACATCGAGCAGAAATGCGCCGTCTTGGCGCCTTCCGCCGGCAGCGTCTGGTCGTGAAAGGCCAGCGCCGTGTCGGGGTCGAGCGACAGGTGGAACTGGTCGCGCCAGCGGAACTCGAAGCGGGCGCGGGACAAAGCGTCGTCGCGCAGCTGCGCCGCCGGGTGTCCCTTGGCCAGGTCGGCGGCATGGGCGGCGATCTTGTAGGTGACCACGCCGGTCTTGACGTCGTCGCGGTCCGGCAGTCCGAGATGCTCCTTCGGCGTGACGTAGCAGAGCATGGCGGTGCCGAACCAGCCGATCATCGCTGCGCCGATGCCCGACGTGATGTGATCGTAGCCCGGCGCGATGTCGGTGGTCAGGGGTCCGAGCGTGTAGAACGGCGCCTCGCCGCAGACCTCCAGCTGCTTGTCCATATTGGCCTTGATCTTGTGCATCGGCACGTGGCCGGGGCCTTCGATCATGACCTGCACGTCATGCTCCCAGGCGATCCTGGTCAGCTCGCCCAGCGTCTCCAGCTCGGCGAACTGGGCCGCGTCATTGGCGTCGGCGATCGATCCCGGCCGCAGCCCGTCGCCCAGCGAGAAGGCGACGTCATAGGCCCGCATGATCGCGCAGATCTCGCGGAAATGAGTGTAGAGGAAGCTCTCGCGGTGATGCGCCAGGCACCATTTCGCCATGATCGAGCCGCCACGGCTGACGATGCCGGTGACCCGCTTCGCCGTGAGGTGGATGTAGGCCAGCCGCACCCCGGCATGGATGGTGAAGTAGTCGACCCCCTGCTCCGCCTGCTCGATCAGCGTGTCGCGGAAGATCTCCCAGGTCAGGTCCTCGGCCACGCCGCCGACCTTCTCCAGCGCCTGGTAGATCGGCACCGTGCCGATCGGCACCGGCGAGTTGCGCAGGATCCATTCCCGGGTGGTGTGGATGTTGCGGCCGGTCGACAGGTCCATCACCGTGTCGCCGCCCCACCGGATCGCCCACACCATCTTCTCGACCTCCTCCGCGATCGAGGAGGTGACGGCGGAGTTGCCGATATTGGCGTTGATCTTGACCAGGAAGTTGCGGCCGATCGCCATCGGCTCGGATTCCGGGTGGTTGATGTTGGACGGGATGATGGCCCGCCCGCGCGCCACCTCGTCGCGCACGAATTCCGGCGTGACATAGTCCGGGATCGCGGCACCGAAGCTTTCGCCGTCGCGCGCCGCCTGCTCTAGCGCCCGCTCGCGGCCAAGATTCTCGCGGATCGCGACATATTCCATCTCCGGCGTGACGATGCCGGCGCGGGCATAGGCCATCTGCGTCACCGCGGTGCCGCCGCGGGCCCGCAGCGCCCGGCGCTCGCCACGGGGGAACTCGAACAGGTTGGCGGCCTCGCCGGGGCGGCGGCCGTCATCCTCCGGCCGGACGGTGCGGCCGTCATAGGCCTCGACATCGCCGCGGGCGGCGATCCAGCCGGCCCGGAGCGCCGGCAGGCCGGCGCCGATGTCGATCAGCGCCGCCGGGTCGGTGTAGGGGCCGGAGGCGTCATAGACCCTGAGCGGCGGCTCGCCGGATTCGGGCGACAGCACGATCTCGCGCATGGCGACGCGCAGCTCGGGGTTGCGCTCGCCCGGCACATGGACCTTGCGCGACGCCGGCAACGGGCCGGTGGTGACGGTTGTGGGGATGACGTCCTTGGGCATCCACGGCCTCCTCGATCGGACGGATTGAGGGCGTGCCAAAGACGGAAGACTGGAGAAGCGGCTGAGCGCGCATGTGGTTCCATTCCCTACGCCGGCACGACCCGGATCAGGTTCGAAGGGTTCCCACGTCGCGAATGGTGTGGTGTCTCAGCTCCTTACCGGAGCTCCCCTCGGAACGCCCCGATCAGAGCGCGCCGGGGGATGGGATGTCAAGCGGGGGCTGCCGGGTGGCACGAACTTCGCTTTTCCCGCGAGGCGGCCGACCCGTCGCCTCGTCTCGATCTTGACCAGAATCCTAAAAATATCTACATTCCAGTATATTGGGGTGGATTTCTGAGTCATCGGTTGAGAACGATGCTGCGACGTGCCTGGGTGCTGTCGATCGCGCTGGCCCTGGCCGCTTGTGGCGGCGGCGGGCGCGACATCGTCCGCAACCCGACCGGCGCCGGCGTCGCGCGCTACGTCACCGCCAATGCGCCGGAGGAATGCGTGCCCTATGCCCGGGCCGTCTCCGGCATCCAGATCAAGGGCGACGCCTGGACCTGGTGGGACCAGGCGGACGGCGTCTACGGCAAGGGCGGCGCGCCGCGCTCCGGCGCCGTGCTGGTGCTGGGCCGGTCGGACCGGCTGAGCTCTGGTCACATCTCGGTGGTGGTGTCGGTGCGCAATTCGCGTGAGATCACCGTGTCGCACACCAACTGGGGCAGCGACGGCATGACCCGGCGCCGGATCTACCGCGAGCAGTCGGTGATCGACGTCTCCAGCGGCAACGATTGGACCGCGGTGCGGTTCTGGAATCCCGACACCGGCGCTTATGGCGGCGTCTACGAGTCCGACGGGTTCATCTACCCGACTGGCGCCTGACGCCAGCCGCGTCGGGCGCCGGTCAGGTCCAGCCCAGCGCCGCAGCGAAGGTGCCGTCGCTTTCGATGCGGGTCACGACGAAGTCGTCGGACAGCCGCGGCCCGGTGGTCCCGAGGTCGAGCTCGATCGACAGGGTAAAGTGATCATCCCCGGCCAGGGCGTCGTCGAGTTCGGGTCGCGTCACGCTGAACGCGAAGACCTCGGTGCCGCCGAGAGCGTCGGAAGCGTCCTTGAGGCGGCCGACTTCCCTCTGATTGATCGAGACCTTGTGGCCGAGGCGATCCGCCCAGGTCTCCACATCCCTCGTGTGCACGCGCAGCACGACGCCGGATGCCTCAGGGTCGATCCAGGCCTTGCGGAACGGCAGCCTGAGAACGTGCCCGACATAGCAGGCATCCTGGAAGATCCCGGGATGGTCGCCGAGATGGTAGCTGGTGCTCGCCCACAGAATCGCCATGCCGCGCCTCCGGTTTCCTGCCGTTGCGGCCAATCCTCGTTCGGATGGCCGATCACGCCTCAGACGATGCGCCGCCAGACCTCGAGTCTCGAAATGCGCAAGTGTGATACGGCCAGTCGGGGAGCGCATGCGGAAGGCCCGCTGAGGGCGTCTGCCCGCCACCCTCTCGACGCCGGCGTGGCGCTTCGGCTATAAGCCCGCGCGCGACCGCGGCACGGCCGCGGCGCTTCGGACGTTCCATCCCATGACCCTGCCCCTTCCCCTCCCGGACCCGCGGGCGCGCCGTCGCCTGGAGATCGGCCTCGCCCTGCTCGCCGACGGCCAGCCGGAAGATGCCGCGGACGCGATCCGTGCCGCCATCGAGATCGAGCCCGGCGACGTCGAGATCCGCTACGCCCTGGGCCAGGCTCTGGAGGCGGCCGGCGGCGACGCCGCCGCGGCCTATCGCGCCACGCTGGAGCTGGATCCGGACGACCGGATGGGCGCGGCCGTGCGGCTGGCGCTGATCGGCGCCGCCCCGGCGCCGGCGCAGCTGCCCGAGGCGCATGTCCGCACCCTGTTCGACCAATACGCGCCGCGCTTCGAGACGTCGCTGGTCGACGCGCTGCACTATCGCGGGCCGGCGCTGCTGCGCCGCGCCGTCGACCGGATTGTCCCCGAGGGCAACCTCGACATCCTCGATCTCGGCTGCGGCACCGGGCTGGCCGGCGCCGCCTTCGCCGACCGCCGCCGCCGGCTGGACGGGATCGACCTGTCGCCCGGCATGATCCTGCAGGCAATGGCGCGCAAGCTGTACGACCGGCTGGAGCCGGGCGAGATCGTCGCCACTCTCTCGGATTGGCCGGAACGCTACGATTTGGTCCTGGCGGCGGATGTCGCGGTCTATATCGGCGATCTGGCACCCCTGTTCGCCGCGGTACGGGCCGTGCTGCGGCCGGGCGGATGGTTCGCTTTGACCGCGGAATCGCATGACGGGGAAGGCTGGTCGCTGGGCGACCGCCACCGCTACCTGCATTCGCCCGTCTACCTGGCGGCGGTTGCCGCGGCCACCGGCTTCGCCGTGACCGAGATCGAGGCCGCCTGGGCCCGGACCGAGAACGGAACGCCGTTGCCCGGCTGGGTGGCGGTGCTGCGGGCGGCATGAACTATCGCCACGCCTTCCATGCCGGCAACCAGGCCGATGTCCTCAAGCATGTGGTGCTGGTGGCGCTGGTCGAGGCGCTGCGCGGCAAGGACAAGCCGTTCTCCGCCCTTGACCTGCATGCCGGGGTCGGCCGCTACGCTTTGGCCGCCGAGGCCGCCAAGACCGGCGAATATGTCGACGGCATCGCCCGGATCGAACGGGAGACGGAAGCTCCCGACGCGGTGGCGCGCTATCTCGATCTGGTGCGCGGCTTCAACCCGTCCGGCCGGCTGGAGATCTATCCGGGGTCACCGCGGCTGATCCGGGCGCTGATGCGGCCGGAGGACCGGCTGACCCTGGTCGAGCTGCATCCCGAGGACAACGCCAGGCTGCGCGCCGAATTCGCCGGCGACGGCCAGGTCGCGATCCATCACCGCGATTCCTGGGAGGCGCTGCGCGGCCTGCTGCCGCCGCAGCCGCGGCGTGGCCTGCTGCTGCTCGACCCGTCCTTCGAGCAGCCGGACGAGCTGACGCGGCTGGCCCGCGGCGTCGCGACGGCGCATCGCCGCTGGCCCGAGGGCGTGATCGCCGCCTGGTACCCGATCAAGGACCGGCCACCGGTCGACGCCATGCTGGCGGCGCTGCCGCCCCTGCCCCGCGCCTGGACGGCAGAGCTGACCGTGTTCGACACGCTGTTCCCGGCCCGCCTCAACGGCTCCGGCCTGGTGCTGGCCAACCTGCCCTGGGGCGTCGAGGAGGCGCTGCGAGAGGCGCTGGCGTGGCTGCAGCCGAAGCTGGCCCGCCAGGGCGGCGGATGGCGGCTGGAGCCGTTGCCAGGCTGAGCGGAATCCCGCTCGCCGTCACGACGCCGCCGCGTTACGCTTCCTCCATTGCGAGGGGGGAGATTTCACGATGCGATTGTTCGGGCTGGCCGTCCTTCTGACGGCGCTCTCGGCCTGCGCCGCCCAGGCGCCGCGGCAGATCGTGCCGACGTCATCGGCCAGCGCGGTGGCCCATGCCGCCGTGCCGTTCCAGGCGGTGGCCCCGGCCGGCTATTGCCTGTCGGATGAATCCGACACTTTGGGCGCCCAGGCAATGCGCGCCGTCAGCAAGAACCTGGAGCCCGATGACACGCTGCTGGGCGTGTTCCGGCCCTGTGACGAACCATCGTCGCGGTCCGACAGTGTTGTGGTCGACCGGCTCGCGCTCGTCGCCTCCGCCCTGCAGCCGGCATCGGCCGAGGAGGCGGCGATCATGGACCGGCGGATGTTCCTGACGATGATGGCCAACCCCAAGGTGTCCGCGCTGATGAGCGAACGGGCCATGGACCGGACGCCGAATCCGTCATCGCGGGAGTTCCGCCTGGATTTAGGCGGGTTCCAGTATCTCGGCGCGGATGACTTTGGTGTCTACAACGGCTTCGCGCTCACACCGGTCGAGCCCGCAGGCCCGCTTCGCCGCTCGCAGGCGGTGCTCGGTATGAGCATGACCGGCGATCATTCCCTGACGGCGGTCGGCGTCAGCGTCGGCTTCGGGGCCGAGCCCCACGGCCGGAAACTGTTGCAGCAGGCGATATCCGATCTCCTGCGCGGCACCATCGTCGCGGCCGAGCGGTCGGCACGGGCAAGGCCCGCCACTCCCGAGCGGCCTGCCTCGGGAATGCCGGCGCCCGCGTCTCCCACCGCACCCGCCGGGGCGGGTCTTACGACCTGAGGTGGTCGGCCGCGAAGGTGATCCATGCCGATTTCGCGATGGAGACTCGAGCCTTCGCGGATAGGAATCGCCGGTCGACGGGTTCAAAGTTCCGAGGATTGAGATCCGGAGACCGGCCATGTCGACAGCAGACCGTTCGCCTGAGCGAGGTGCCTCGGCCACTTCCGGCGACGGCGGCTCCGTCGTCGGCAAGACTTTCCTGATCGCCCTGTCGGCCGCCATGGGCGGCTTCCTGTTCGGCTACGACACCTCGGTGATCAACGGCGCCGTCGGCGCCATCCGCGAATGGTCCGGCGCCGGCGACGTGCTGCTCGGCTTCTCGGTGGCCAGCGCCCTGCTCGGCTCCGCAGTCGGCGCCTGGTTCGCCGGGGGGCTGGCGGACAGATACGGCCGGATCGCGGTGATGCAGTTGGCCGCGGTCATCTTCCTGATCGGCTCCGTCGGTTCCGGGGTGGCCTGGGATATCTGGGCGCTGACGGCGCTGCGCTTCCTCGGCGGCGTGGCCGTGGGCGCCGCCAGCGTGATCGCTCCGGCCTATATCGCCGAGGTCTCGCCCGCCCATATCCGCGGACGGCTCGGCTCGCTGCAGCAGCTGGCCATCGTGGTCGGCATCTTCGTCGCCCTGCTCTGCGACTACGCGCTGGTGGCCGCGGCCGGCGGCGCCGGCAACACGCTGTGGCTCGGGCTCGAAGCCTGGCGCTGGATGTTCATCTCCATGGCGGTGCCGTCGGTGGTGTACGGGGTTCTGGCCGGCATCATCCCGGAATCGCCGCGCTTCCTGGTCAGCAAGAAGCGCATCGCCGAGGCGACCGAGGTGCTGCGGCGCTTCGTCGGCAACCGGCCGCCGCCGCGGGTGAAGATCGTCGAGATCGAGAACAGCATCGACCAGGAAAACCGGCAATCGCTGCGCGATCTCGCCGGCCCCCGCCTGGGCCTGCTGCCGATCGTCTGGACCGGCATCCTGCTGTCGGTGTTCCAGCAGTTCGTCGGCATCAACGTGATCTTCTACTACTCCTCGGTGCTGTGGCAGGCGGTCGGGTTCACCGAGGCGGATTCGCTGGTCATCACGGTCGCCACCTCGGTCACCAACATCCTGACCACGCTGGTGGCCATCGCCCTGATCGACCGCGTCGGTCGCAAGCCGCTGCTGCTGGTCGGGTCGGCCGGCATGACCTTGTCGCTGGGCACCATGGCCTATGTCTTCGGCACCGCCCCGACCGAGATGGTCAACGGCGCCATGACGCCGGTGCTCGACGGGACGGCCGGAATCGTCGCTGTCGCCGCCGCCAACCTCTATGTCGTGTTCTTCGGGGTCAGCTGGGGGCCGGTCGTCTGGGTGCTGCTGGGCGAGATGTTCAGCAACCGCATCCGGGCCTATGCGCTGGCCGTGGCCGCGGCGGCGCAGTGGGTGGCCAACTTCGTGGTCTCGGAAACCTTCCCGTCCCTCGCCTCGGCCGGCCTCGGCGTGGCCTACGGCATTTATGCGGTGATGGCGCTGTTGTCCTTCGTCTTCGTCAGCCGCGCGGTGCGGGAGACCCGCGGGCGGGAGCTGGAGGAGATGGAGTAGCCGGCCATCCGGATCGTCCCGGAGCGATGCGGCGGGAACTGCGGGGGCTAGCGCACCGTTCCATTTCCGCCCCAGGCTTCCGCCCGTGCCCAGATGCTGTCCGAACCCGGCCGATCACACCGCAGCCTGACCCCGCTGACCGACAAGATCGGCGCCCTGTCCTCGACCAACGGGATCCTGGTGATCCTGGCGGCCACCGCGGCGCTGTATTTCGGCCGCGACGTGCTGATCCCGTTCTCGCTGGCGCTGCTGATCAGCTTCGCCATGGCGCCGGTGGTGCTGCAGCTGCGCAAGCTGGGGCTGCCGCGGACTCCGGCGGTGCTGATCGTGATCGTCGCCCTGTCGATCGGGGCGGTGGTGTTCATCGTGCTGGTCGCCAGCCAGGCGATCGATCTGGCCGGCAACCTGCCGCGGTACCAGAGCAACCTCGAGACCAAGATCCAGTCGATCAAGGAGGTCGCGCCCGGCGGCGGGCTGATCGACCGGCTGACGGCCATGGTGGCCCGCCTGTCCGAGGAGGCGACCGAACGGGCGGTGGCGGCCGCCCCGATGGCCGCGGAGGGAGCCCAGGGCAAGCCGGTGCCGGTGCAGCTGGTGCCGCCGGCGCTGACGCCACTGCAGCTGGCCTGGGAGGTCGGCGCGCCGCTGATCGAGCCCTTCGCCATCATCGGCGTCGTCCTGGTCTTCTCGGTGTTCATGCTGCTGGAGCGGGAGGATCTGCGGAACCGGCTGATCTGGCTGCTCGGGTCCAAGGACCTGACCCGCGCCACCGCAGCCATGGACGACGCGGCGCAGCGGCTGAGCCGCTTCCTGCTGGCCCAGGCGCTGCTGAACTTCTGCTACGGCGCGGCCTTCGGCATCGGCCTCTGGGTCATCGGCGTGCCCAACCCCATACTGTGGGGCCTGCTGTCGGCCGTGCTGCGCTTCATTCCGCTGGTCGGGACGGTCGCCGCCGCGCTGCTGCCGACCATCCTGGCCTTTGCCGTCGATCCCGGCTGGCTGATGCCGCTGGAGACGATCGCGCTGTTCGTCGTACTGGATCTGGTGACCGTCAATGTCGGCGAGCCGCTGCTGTATGGCGGCAGCACCGGCCTGTCGCCCTTCGCCGTGCTGTTCGCCACCATCTTCTGGCTGACCCTGTGGGGAATACCCGGACTGTTGCTGGCGGTGCCGCTGACGGTCTGCCTGGCCGTGCTGGGCCGGCATGTGCCGCAGTTCGGCTTCCTGGACGTGCTTCTGGGCAGCACGCCGGCGCTGACGCCCGAGGCGCATTTCTATCAGCGCATCCTGGCCGGCGATCCGCTGGAGGCGTCGGAGCTGGCCGAGCGCGGGCTGCAGGGCCAGTCCCGTCAGGCGCTGTTCGACAGCATGATCCTGCCGGCCATCCACCTGGCCCAGGCCGACCGGCAGCGCGGCGCGCTGGACGGCCCCCAGCGCGCCGCCGTCTGGGGCAGCATCCTGGCGGCGGTCGCGGATCTCGACGAGGACGGGCACGACACGCCGCCCGCCGTGCTGTGCCTCGGCGCACGGGACGAGCTGGACCAGGCCGCCGCGCTGATGACCAGCCAGCTGCTGGCCGAGAAGGGCATCGCCTGCCGCCATGGCGAGCGCGGCGGGGCGGTGCCCGAGGCGGTCGATGTTCCGGTGGTGATGGTGGCCCATTCCGGCACCGTGACCGAGCACCAGCTGGGCCGGCTGATCCGGCGGCTGCGCCGGCGCATCGGGCCGGACGCCATGCTGGTGGTCGGCCTGCTGGGGCCGCGGGAGCTTGCCGGAGAGATGCCGGAGGGGCTCGACGCACACACAGTCGTGGTCCGCGGGTTCAGCGCCGTCGCCGCGGCGGTGACGCAATGGACCTCGAAGCCGGCCGGGAACGCCGAAGGCGACGAGCCGGAAGGCGAGGCGGCGATGCCGGAACCGTCCGGCACCGCAGCCGCCTGAGGCTCAGGCCTCTTTCTTCTGGCGCTCGACCCTCTTGCGCTCGTTCGGGTCCAGCAGCTGCTTGCGCAGGCGGATGGTCTTCGGCGTGACCTCGACCAGCTCGTCGTCGTTGATATAGGTCAGCGCCCGCTCCAGCGTCATCTGGATCGGCGGCGTCAGGCGCACCGCCTCGTCCTTGCTGGTGGTACGGATGTTGGTCAGCTGCTTGCCCTTCAGCACATTGACCTCGAGGTCGTTGCCGCGGGTGTGCTCGCCGATGATCATGCCCTGGTAGACCCGGACTTGCGGCTCGATCAGCATCGGGCCGCGATCCTCCAGGTTCCACAGCGCATAGGCCACGGCCTCGCCCTGGGCGTTGGAGATCAGCACGCCGGTATGGCGCGAGGCGATGGCGCCCTTGTGCGGGGCATAGTCGTGGAAGATCCGGTTCATCACACCGGTGCCGCGGGTGTCGGTCATGAACTCGCCCTGGTAGCCGATCAGGCCGCGGGTCGGGACCAGCATCACCAGGCGCTGCTTGTCGCCGCCCGAGGGCCGCATCTCCAGCAGCTCGCCTTTGCGCTCGGACAGCTTCTGCACGACGATGCCGGAATGTTCCTCGTCGACGTCGATCGTGACCTCTTCGATCGGCTCCAGCTGGTTGCCCGACTCGTCGGTCTGGTAGACCACGCGCGGGCGGCTGATCGACAGCTCGAAGCCCTCGCGGCGCATGGTCTCGATCAGGATGCCGAGCTGCAGCTCGCCGCGGCCGGCGACCTCGAAAGCGTCCTTTTCGGCGGTCTCGGTGATCTTCAGGGCAACATTGCCCTCGGCCTCGCGCAGCAGGCGGGCGCGGATGACGCGGCTGGTGACCTTGTCGCCCTCGGTGCCGGCCAGCGGGCTGTCATTGACCGAGAAGGTCATGGCGATGGTCGGCGGGTCGATCGGCTGGGCCGCGAAGGCCTCGGTCACATTCAGGTCGCAGATGGTGTCGGCGACGGTCGCGGTCTCCAGCCCGGCGATGGCGACGATGTCGCCGGCCTCGCCGATCTCGATCGGCTGGCGTTCGATGCCGCGGAAGGCCAGCACCCGGCTGATGCGCCCGGTTTCGATGGTCTCGCCGGTGCGCGACAGCGCCTTGACCGTCATGTTCGGCCGGACCGTGCCGGACCGGATGCGGCCGGTCAGCACCCGGCCCAGATAGGGGTTGGCCTCGACCGTGGTCGCCAGCATGCGGAAGGACTGGTCCTCCTCGATCTTCGGCGCCGGCACGTGGCGCAGCACCAGGTCGAACAGCGGCGCCATGTCGGTCCGCTCCGCCTCCAGGCTCTCCGCCGCCCAGCCCTGCTTGGCCGAGGAGAACAGGGTCGGGAAGTCGAGCTGGTCGTCATTGGCGTCGAGCGCCGCGAACAGGTCGAACACCTCGTCATGCACCTGGTGCGGGCGGGCGTCCGGCCGGTCGCATTTGTTGACCAGCACGATCGGCCGCAGGCCCAGCTTCAGCGCCTTGCCGGTGACGAACTTGGTCTGCGGCAGCGGCCCTTCGGCCGCGTCCACCAGCACCACCACACCGTCGACCATGTTCAGGATGCGCTCGACCTCGCCGCCGAAATCGGCGTGGCCCGGCGTGTCGACGATGTTGATGCGGACGTCCTTCCACACCAGCGACGTGCATTTCGCCAGGATGGTGATGCCGCGCTCGCGCTCGAGGTCGTTCGAGTCCATGATCCGCTCGGCCACAACCTGGTTGTCGCGGAAGGCCCCCGACTGGCGCAGCAGCACGTCGATGAGCGTGGTCTTGCCATGATCGACATGGGCGATGATGGCGATGTTCCGGATATCCATGGTCCGTCCAGGGGGCGGGAGGGCGGGAAGCGATGCGGGCAAAACAAAGGACGGCGGACGGGACGTCTTGCCAACGCCCCAGCCGCCGCTGCAGTGCAATATAGTCGGATCGGCGCCAAACGCAAGTCGAGGGGCCAAATCGTTGAAAAGTCGAAAGAGAATTTAAGGCGGCCAAGGCAACGAAAGTTGCGTGGTATGTGTTCCCATCACGGCACGACCGAAGCGCGAGCGGCGGCGGCATCATGAGCGCGCGGCGATAGGGGGAGCGCGGGATTGCGAGCAAGACTGGGCAGGTTCGGGTGGCTCGGCCTCCTCGCTGCATTGGTTCCTTCGGCAGCGCTGCTGGCCCAGGACGACCCCGCGACCGACGGCGACGCGACGACCGAGGCGGCGCCGCTGCCCGATGAGTTGCCCTATGCGGCAACTCTGGAGCCGGTTGCGGATGAGAACGCGACCGCGGCGCTGACCGGCGCCTCGAACCTGCTGAAGCTGCAGTCCAGCCCGCCATCCGGCCCGGTCGGGCTGGTCCGCCGGGCGCTGGCCGACCGCGACCGGCTGTACGGCGCGCTGGGGGCGCTGTCGTATTACGGCGGCGCGGTCCACATCACCATCGACGGCGCTGATCTGGACGATCCCGGGCTGATCGACCGGCTGACCGCGCGGCAAAACAAGGATCCGGTCAAGGTCTCGATCAAGATCGATCTCGGTCCGTCTTATAAGTTCGATACGGTACGGCTGACCGACACCAACGGGTCGGACCAGTTGCCGCTGGTGATTGACCGGGAGCCGCTCGGCCTCGATCCCGGCAAGCCGGCGCTGTCGGCGACGATCCTGAGCGCCGAGGGCGCCATGGTGGCGCAGATGAACGACCAGGGCTATCCGCTGGCCAAGGTGCCGTCGCGCGACGCGGTGGTCGACCATGCCGACCAGACCATGAACCTGACCGAGTTTCTCGACCCCGGCCCCAAGGCCGGTTTCGGCCCGGTCACGGTGGAAGGCGAGGAGACGGTTCGGGAGAGCTTCATCCAGAGCCGCGTCCCGTTCGTCACCGGCCAGGTCTACTCGCCACAGCAGGTCCAGGACCTGCGTAAGGATCTGGCCGATCTGGGCGTGTTCAGCAGCGTCCGCGTCACCACCGCGGACCAGGTCGACGCGCAGGGCAACGTCCCGGTGACCATCGCGGTGCAGGAGCGGCCGCTGCGCTTCATCGGCTTCGGCGCCAAATACGAGACCAATTACGGCGCGGGCGTGAACGCCTATTGGGGCCATCGCAACCTGTGGGGCGGGGCGGAGCAGCTGCGGATCGACGGTGAGGTCAGCGGCCTCGGCTACAACGACGCCACCGAGCCGAACTTCAAGTTCGGCGTCTCGCTGAAGGTGCCGGGCTTCCTTGACCGCAACACCACGCTCGACAGCAAGGCCGAGGCGGTGCGCGAGGTGCTGGACGCCTACACCAGCACCCGCGGCCTGGTGCAGAGCATCGCCACCTACAAATACTCGAAGGAGATCGACCTGCTGGCCGGCCTCAGCTTCGAGACCGGCCATGTCGAGAACGACGACGGGGAGTGGGACTACACCTTCGTCGGCATCCCGCTCGGCGCCAAGATCGACACCACCAACAACCTGCTGGACCCGACCGAGGGCTACCGGGCGCAGCTGTCGCTGACCCCCTATCCCAGCTTCCTCGGCTCCTCGGTCGACATGATCGTGGCCAAGGCGCTGGGGTCGGCCTATCTCGACCTGTCGGGCGGCGACGGCGACATCGTCCTGGCCGGGCAGCTGGGCATCAGCAGCATCGCCGGGCCGGACATCGCCGACGTGCCGCCCGACAAGCGGCTCTATGCCGGCGGCGGCGGCAGCGTGCGCGGCTACAAGTACCAGAGCATCGGCCCGCTGAATAAGGAGGACAACCCGACCGGGGGCCTCAGCTCGATCATCGCCAGCCTGGAGCTGCGCTACAAGATCACCGACACGATCGGCATCGTGCCGTTCTTCGACGCCGGCGGGGTCTATGAGAAGAGCGTCCCGGATTTCGGTAGCGACATCCAGTACGCGGCCGGTCTGGGTGCCCGCTACTACACCGGCATCGGGCCGATCCGCGCCGACATCGCCATCCCGCTGAACAAGCGCGAGAGCGACGACAGCTTCCAGCTCTACATCAGCATCGGGCAGGCTTTCTGATGCGCGCGCTCAGGATCCTGCTCATCATCCTCGCGGTCGTCATCGGCCTGCCGGTCGCGCTGCTGCTGATCGTCTTCGCCGCGGCCCAGACCGGCCCCGGCAAGCGCCTGATCGCCGACCAGGCCGGCAGCCTGGCGAGCTCGCCGGAGATGCAGGTCTCGATCGGCGCGATCGAGGGCTTCGTGCCCTTCGACATGACGGTGCGCGACGTCACCGTGTCCGACCCGGCGGGCAAGATGGTGACAGTCGACTGGGCCCACCTCGCCTGGAGTCCCTCGGCGCTGCTGCGCCGCACCCTGCGGGTCGATGCGGTGGAGGCCGGCACGGTCACGGTCGACCGGCTGCCCGCCGGCGGTGCCGAGCCGGCGCCGCAACCCAGCTCCACCGGCTTCTCGCTGCCGCGGTTGCCGGTCGACATCCGGCTCGACCGGCTGAATGTCGAGCGGATCGCGGTCGGCCCGGCTGTCGCCGGCCTGGCGGCGACGCTGAGCGTGGCCGGCGACGCCCAGCTGGGCGACCCGTCGCAGGGGCTGGCCGCCAACCTCGCGGTCCGCCGGCTGGACGGTGCAGCCGGCGACATTACCGCCAAGCTGGCCTTCATCCCGTCGACCGAGCAACTCGACGTCGCCGTGTCGGTGCAAGAGCCACCGGGCGGCCTGATCGCCGGCATCGCCCAGTTCCCCGGGCAGCCGCCGGTCGACCTGAAGCTCAACGGCACCGGCACCCTGCGCGACTGGCGCGCCACCCTGACCGGCAAGGTCGGCGACCTTGGCGGCGTCGAGGGCGAGGTGCGGATCGAGCCCGGCGAAGGTCGCCGGCGCCTGACCGTCGATCTGAACGCCGACGCTGCCAGGCTGGTCCCAGCCGCGTTCGCCGCCACCGCTGCCCCGCTGCTGCAAGGCCGGACGACGCTGAAGGTCGAGGCGGAGATCGCCGATGCCGGCCCGATCACCATCCGGCAGCTCGACGCCAAGGCTGCGGCCGCCAGCGTCTCGGTCACCGGCAGCGTGAACCCGACCGGCAACCAGGTCGATCTCGCCTACACGCTGCAGGCCGGCGCCGCAGCCGGCTTTGCCACGCTGCTGCCGCCCGGCACCGGCTGGGAATCGCTGGCGGTCGAAGGCACCGCCAAGGGTGCGCTGGATGCGCCGGTGGTGGTCGCTGCGATCCGCGGCACCGGGCTGCGCCAGGATCCGTATGCCGCCGGGACCCTGGCGGTCGACCTGACGGCGACGCCGCAGGGCCCGTTCTCCGACCTCGAAGCGCCGATCGGACTGCACGTCACCGCCTCCGCCGATGGCCTGGCGCTCGGCGACCCGCTGCTCGAGACCGCGGCCGGCCACACCCTGCAGCTCAGCTTCGATGGCAGCGCCACCCAGTCGGGCAAGGCGGTGATCGACCGGCTGGAGACCCGGCTGGACGGCGCCGTCCTGACCGCCAGCGGCCAGGGCGATGCGACGGCGCCCTCCGGCGCCGGCACGTTGCACCTGACCTATGCCGATCTCGGCCGCTTCTCCGGCCTGGTCGGCCAGCCGATCTCCGGCGCCCTGGACCTGACGGTGAAGCCGGCGATGACCGCCGACGGCGCCGCCACCCTGGACTGGACCGGCACCATCGCCGAGCCTAGCGCCGAGGCGACGCCGACCGCGGCCGTGCTGGGCAAGCAGGCGACATTGACCGGCCGGGTGGAGCGCGACGCCACCGGCAAGATCACCGTCTCCGGCATCAGCGTGAAGGGCGAGAAGGCGTCGCTCGACGCCGCCGGGACGCTGGACGGCGACACGATCGACGGCACGATCAAGGCGGCGCTCGGCTCGCTCGCCGCGGTGTCACCCGGAGTCGAGGGCGCGGTGTCGGTCGACACCGCCCTGTCCGGCACCATCGGCGCGCTCGGGGTCAAGGGCCAGGTGGTGGCCGAAGGGGTGAAGACCGCCGGCCATACGGTCGAGCACCTGACCGTCGACATCGACGCCGCCGGCCTGCCCGCCGCCCCGGCCGGCACGGTCAAGCTGGCCGGCACGGTCGACGGCAAGCCGGCCACCGGCGACATCGTGCTGGCCCGGAAGCCGGATGGCGGCATCGATGTCAGCACCCTGGTGCTGGACGTCGCCGGCATCAAGGCCGACGGCAATGCGGCGGTGGCCGCGGACGGCAAGCCGGTCGGCGGCACCATCCGCCTGGCGGTGGCCGATCTCGGCGTCGTCGGCGCCTTCATCGGCCAGGCGCTGCGCGGCCAGCTCGACGCCACCGTGACACTCGATCCTGCGGCCGGCGCCAAGATCGACCTGACCGCCCGGCGCGTCGCCTATGCCGACCAGGCCCAGCTCGGCGAGATCCGGCTGACCGGCACCGTGCTCGACCCGATGGCGGATGGCCGCCGCATCCAGGACGGCCGGCTGCTGGTCACCAACGCCACCGCCAGCGGCACCCCGATCAGCCGGGCGGAGTTGACGGTCGACGGCACGATGCAGCAGCTGGCGCTGAAGCTGCAGGCCGCGACCGGCTACGGCACCGCCGACATCGCCGCCGATATCGGCCTGAACGGAGCCGAGACCGTGGTCGGGCTGAAGAGCTTGGTGATCCGCCAGTCCGGCCAGTCGGTCACCCTGTCGAGGCCGGCCACCATCCGTGCCGGCGCCGCCGGCGTCGACCTCGGCACCATCGACCTCGCGGTCAGCGGCGGCGGCAGCGTCAGCCTGTCTGGCAAGGCCGGCGACGCGCTGGACCTGCGCGCCCGCATCGCCCGGCTGCCACTGAGCCTGGCAGCGATCGCCAGCCCCGGCCTCGATCTGCAAGGACAGCTGAACGGCGAGGCTACCATCACCGGCAGCGCCGCTGACCCAGGCGGCAAGTTCTCGCTGAAGGTGTCCGGCGCCAAGATGGGCGGGCTGAACACCGCCGGCCTGCCGGCGATCGACGCCACTGCCGATGGCACGCTGGGCGGGCAGCGGATCAACGTCACCAGCCGGGTCACCGCCGGACGCGCCCGGCTGGACCTGCAGGCCGCGGTGCCGCTGGGCGGCGGGGCGATCTCGGGCTCGGCCAAGGGCCAACTCGAGCTGGCGATGTTCAACGACTTCCTGGGCGCCGGCGCCGACCGCATCGGCGGCCCGCTGTCGCTCGACGTCAGGATTGAGGGCACGCCGGACAGGCCGCAGGCCTCCGGCACCGTCACCCTGCGCAACGGCAGCTACCAGAACTCGGAATACGGCGTCCGGCTGCAGAATATCAACGCGACCGTCACCGGTGCCGGCGACAGCTTCCGCCTGAGCAGCCTCTCGGCGAAGACGCCGGGCGGCGGCACCGTCAGCGGCAGCGGCAGTGTCACCCTGGGCCCGCGCGGCAGCCTGCCGGTCGACCTGAGAATCCAGACCAGCAATGCGTTGCTGGTGTCCAGCGATCTGGCGACGGCCCATGCCGACAGCGATCTGTCCCTGTCCGGCGACCTTTCGGCCGATGCGCTGCTGCAGGGCTCGATCAAGATCCGCAACGCCGTCATCCAGATCCCCGACAGCTTCCCGGTCTCGGTAACGCCGATCCCGGTGCGCCAGATCAATGTGCCGCCGCAGGTCGCGGCGCGGATGAAGTCGCAGGGCGTTGCCCTCAATACGGCGACGCCGCCCAGCCGGAACCGCAGCCGGAATCGGAACCAGCCGCAGAAGCCGCCCTCGCAGATCCGGCTCGACATCACCGTCGACTCGCCGAACCAGTTCTACGTCCGCGGCCAGGGCATCGATGCCGAGATGCAGGGGCAGCTCAAGATCGTCGGCACGACGTCCACACCCGACATCCAGGGCAACTTCAAGATGCGCCGCGGCCAGATCTCGAAATTCGGCCAACGCCTGGATTTCGAGCACGGCAATATCAGCTTCGACGGCGGGGTGATGGATCCGCGGCTCGACTTCCTGGCCTCGACCCGGGCTGGCGACGTCACCGCCAATATCGAGATCGGCGGCTATGCCTCGAAGCCGGAGCTGACGCTCAGCTCGTCGCCCGAACTGCCGCAGGACGAGGTGCTGTCTCGCCTGCTGTTCGGCCAGGCCACCGGCCAGCTCAGCCCGACCCAGGCGATCCAGCTGGCCCAGGCGGCGGCGGAGATGGCGGGTGTCGGCGGCGGCGGCACCGGCCTGCTCGGCGGCATCCAGAAGTCGCTCGGCCTCGACCAGCTCGACTTCAACACCGACGCCTCCGGCGGGTCGGCGATTGGCCTCGGCCGCTACCTCACCAAGGGCGTGCGGGTTGGGGTGGAACAGGGCATCGACGCCGGCAGCACCCGGGCCACGGTCACCATCGACATCACCGACAACATCAAGGGCAAGGCCGAGGCCGGCGGCGACAGCGGCGGCGGCGTCGGCGTGACCATGGAGTGGGATTACTGACAACCGCCGCTCGCGGTCAGCTCACCGGTCCGGCTCCGCGTCGTCCCGCGGGATCGCCACCGCGCCTTCCGGCAGGTGCTGGCGCAGGAATTCGGCCAGCATCTCGATCTCGCTTCGCCGCGCCGCGCCCCGGCGCCACACCAGCCCGATCCGCCGCGACGGCTGCGGTGCGTCGAAAGGCCGGAGCGCGATGTCGCTGTCGGCCGTGGTCGGCGCGGTGCAGGCCAGGGCCGGCAGCAGCGTGATGCCGATCCGCCCGGCCACCATCTCTCGCAAAGTCGACAGGCTGGTGGCGCCGAACGAATCCTCCTCGGTCCGCGCAGCGCTGCGGCACACCTCCAGCGCCTGGTCGCGCAGGCAGTGCCCGTCCTCCAGCAGCAGCAGATGCTCGCCGGACAGGTCGGCCGGCGTCACCCGGTTGGCCCGGGCCAGCCGGTGCCCGGTCGGCACCGCCAGCAGGAAGGGCTCGTCGAACACCGGCAACGCCTCCAGCTTCGCGTCTTCGACCGGCAGGGCCAGCAGCGCCGCCTCCAGCTCGCCGCGGCGCAGCCGCTCGACCAGCCGGTCGGTCAGGTCTTCGCGCAGATACAGGCGCAGGTCCGGATAGGTGCGGCGCAGCGTCCGCATCAGCCGCGGCAGCAGATAGGGACCCAGCGTGGGGATCACGCCGAGCCGGAAGTCGCCGGCCAGCGGCGCCGCCTGGTCGCGCGCGGCCAGCAGCAGATCCTGGGTCTCCGCGAGAATCCGCCGCGCCCGGGCGACGATGGATTCGCCCAGCGGGGTCAGCAGGATCCGCCGCTTCGACCGCTCGAACAGCGGCCCGCCCAGCATCTCCTCCAGCGCCTGGACCTGGGCGCTGAGCGAGGGCTGGCTGACATGGCAGGCGGCCGCGGCCCGGCCGAAATGGCGCGTGTCGGCGACCGCTACGATATAGCGGAGCTGCCGCAGGGTGATCGGCTGGTTCATAGGCTCAGGCTATCATAATTGTCGGAACAATCGATTTGATTGTGGGACTCCGGCTTGCTATCTCCTTGCTGCACTGCGGTACCAACCTCGTTGCGCCGCACACAAAAATCCTACCAAAGATCCCACGGAGCCTCTCGATGCCCATGCTGACCATTGGCGACATTTTCCCGGATTTCTCGCTCCAGGCGGTCGTCTCGACCAACCCGAAGGACGCCTTCACCCAGATCGACCGCGCCGCCAGCAAGGGCAAGTGGAAGATCGTGTTCTTCTGGCCGAAAGACTTCACCTTCGTCTGCCCGACCGAGATCGCGGCGTTCGGCAAGCTGGCCGGCGACTTCGCCGACCGTGACGCGCTGACCTACGGCGTCTCGACCGACAGCGAGTTCGTGCACCTGGCCTGGCGCCAGAACCACGCCGACCTGAAGGACCTGCCGATCCCGATGCTGGCCGACATCCGCAAGGACCTGAGTCGCTCGCTCGGCATCCTGGAGAAGAACGAGGAAGTCTGCCTGCGCGCCACCTTCATCGTCGACCCGGAGAACATCATCCGCTTCGTCTCGGTCAACGACATGTCGGTCGGCCGCAACCCGCACGAGGTCCTGCGCGTGCTCGACGCGCTGCAGACCGACGAGCTGTGCCCCTGCAACTGGCAGAAGGGCGAGGAGACCCTGCAGGCCGCCTGATCCGGCGTCCTGTTCCTCTCCGGCCGGCCCCCTGCGGGCCGGCCGCTGCCTTTTCCAAGTCCCGCCGGAGTCCCCCATGTCGATCGACACGCTGAAGGCCGCCCTTCCCGACTACGCCAAGGATCTGAAGCTCAACCTGTCCTCGGTCCTGACCCCGCCCGGCGTGACCGCCCAGCAGATCTGGGGCTCGGCCCTGGCCAGCGCCTATGCCTCGCGCAACGCCACCGTGATCAAGGCCATCGCGGCCGAGGCGGCGCAGCACCTGTCGCCCGAGGCGCAGGGCGCCGCCAAGACGGCGGCGGCGATCATGGGCATGAACAACATCTACTACCGCTTCACCCATCTGGTGTCGGAGAAGGACTATGCGACCATGCCGGCCCGGCTGCGCATGAACGCGATCGCCAACCCCGGCGTCGACCAGGTGGATTTCGAGCTGTATTCGCTGGCGGTGTCGGCGATCAATGGGTGCGGCATGTGCATGGACAGCCACGAGCAGGTCGTCGCCAAGAAGGGCGTCGGCAAGGACGTGGTCCAGGCCGTGATCCGCATCGCCGCGGTGATCCACGCCGTGGCTGCCACCCTGGACGCCGAGGAGAAGCTGGCCGCCTGACGGCCCGCGCTGCGGCGAGATGCAAGGCCCGCCCCGGTGGCGGGCCTTTTGCTATTCGGCCGCCAGCCGGTCCACCGCGATGCGGCGCCGGCGGATCGAGCGGTCGGCCAGCACCATCGGCATGCCATCGGAGCAGGTCTCGACCCGCGCTTCAACACCATAGACCTCGCGCAGCATATCGGCGGTGACAACGGTGCGCGGCTCGCCGCAGGCGGCGACGCGCCCTTCCTGCAGCACCAGCACTCGGTCGGTGAAGCGCACCGCCTGGTTCAGGTCGTGCAGCGCGATCAGCACGCACAGGGACCGGCTGCGCGCCAAGTCGCGGATCAGCGTCAGCACCTCGACCTGGCGCTGCAGGTCGAGCGCGCTGGTCGGCTCGTCCATCAAGAGGATGCGCGGGTCGCGCACCAGCGCCTGGGCGATCGACACCAGCTGCTTCTGACCGCCGCTGAGCTCGCCCAGGTTGCGCATGGCGAGGTCGTCGATCTCAAGCAGCGCCAGGGTGCGGGTGACGGCGTCGAGATCGCTGTCGTCGACGCGCCAGCCGGCGCTGCTCTTGCGCGCCAGCAGCACGGATTCGAGCACGGTGAGAACCGCGTTCACCGCCGCCTCCTGCGGCAGGTGGCACGGCCGGCCTCGTGGATTCTCAGCCCAGTCGCTCGCCTCCCAGCCGGCGGCCGCACGGCCGTCGATCAGCACCTCGCCCGGGCCGCCGATCAGCCCGGCGATGCGGCGGAACAGGCTGGACTTGCCGACCGCGTTCGGCCCGATCACCGCGGTGACCTCGCCGCCCTGCATAACCGGGGTGGTGATGCCGTGCAGCACTGCCCGGCGGCCATAGGCGACCGAGACGTCGCGCAGCTCGAGGGTGACAGGGTTCATTGCCATGCCCGGCGCCGGCTGGTCAGGATCAGGCTGAAGAAGAAGGGCACGCCGACCAGGGCGGTGATCACGCCGATCGGGAAGATCACGCCCGGCACGATCGACTTCGACACGATCGATGTGGCCGACAGCATCAGCGCCCCGGCCAGGGCCGACGCCGGCAGGAAGAAGCGCTGGTCCTCGCCGATCAGCATGCGGGCGATATGCGGCCCGACCAAGCCGACGAAGCCGATGGTGCCGACGAAGGCGACCGGCACCGCCGCCAGCAGGCTGACCGCCAGGATCGTCTCCAGCCGCATGCGGCGGACATCGATGCCGAAGCTGCGGGCCTTGTCCTCGCCCAGGCGCAGCGCCGTCAGCTGCCAGGCCCGGCGCGCCATCAGCGGCAGCAGCACCACCAGCACCCCGGCGGTGACCGCGAGCTTGCCCCAGCTCGCCTTGCCCAGGCTGCCCATGGTCCAGAACACCACCGCCGCCAGCGCCTGCTCCGACGCCACGTACTGCAGCAGCGACAGCAGCGCGTTGAAGGTGAAGACGATGGCGATGCCCAGCAGCACCACCGTCTCCATGGTCACGCCGCGGCGCTGGCTCAGCGCGTGCAGCCCCAGCGACGCCACCAGCGCCATCAGGAAGGCGTTGACCGGCACCATGACGTCGGTCAGCGCCGGGATCAGCGCCACGCCGAGCACGAGGGCCAGCGCCGCGCCGAAGCTGGCGGCGGCGGAGATGCCGAGGGTGAAAGGGTCGGCCAGCGGGTTGTTCAAGACCGTCTGCATCTGCGCCCCGGCCACGGCCAGGGCGGCGCCGACCACGACGGCCATCAGGGCCACCGGCAGGCGGATGTCCCAGATCACCACCCGCAGGGTCGCCGGGACGTCAGACGGCGACACCAGGGCCGACACCACCTCGCCGACGCCGTAGCGCGCCGGGCCGATGCCGATGTCGAGCACGAGGCTGACCAGCAGCGCCACGGCTAGGGCGGCGAGCAGCAGCAGCTTGCGCCGGGCCATGCCGCGATAGGCGGCGCGGCCGGCGCGCAGATGGGTTTCGACGGTATGGTCCGCCATGCTCACGCCTTTCAGCCCGCCGGGGCCAGCGAGACCCAGTAGCCGGGCCGGTATGGGATCGGCAGGAAGCGCTCATGCAGGGCGCGGAACGTCGCCTCCGGGTCGAGGTCGGCGAACAGGTCGGGGTGCAGCCATTTGGCGATCTGCTGCACCCCGACGAACTGGTACGGGCTGTCGTAGAATTGGTGCCAGATGGCATGGACACGGCCGTCCGCCACCGCCTTGACGCCGGTATAGGCCGGGCGCGCCACCAGCGCCGCCAGCCGCTGCTTCGCCGCCGCCTGGTCGGCATCGGGGCCGAGTCCGACCCAGCCGCCATCGGGCACGAATTTCGACCAGTTGGCGCCGGTGACGATGACCACGTCCGGGTTGGCAACGGTCACCTGCTCCGGGTTCAGCACGCCGAAGGCGCCGGGGATCAGGTCGGCGGCGATGTTGGTGCCGCCGGCCATCCGCACCATGCGGCCGAAATTCTCGGTGCCGAAGGAGGCGCAGCATTCCGCGCCCCAGCCGGTGCCGGCGGCACGCTCGATCATCACCTTCGGGCTCGGCGCGCCCGCTTTGGACAACCGGCCCAGCACCAGGTCCAGCTGCTGGCGGTAGAAGGCGATGAACGCCTCCGCCCGGTCCTGCCGGCCGAGGATCTGGCCGAACAGCCGCACGCTGGGCTCGGTGTTGGTGAAGGGCTCGTCGCGGAAGTCGATGAAGACGGTGGCGATGCCGGCGCCCTCCAGCGTCTTGACCAGCCCGGATTCCTCGGCGGCCTGCTTCTGCCCGAGCAGCAGGAACAGCACGTCGGGCTTCAGCGCGATCGCCTGCTCGGTGTTGAAGGTCCCCTCCTCCGGGTCGCCGATGTCCGGGATGGCGTCGATGCCGGGGAACTTCGCCTGGTACAGCTTGTAGGTGTCGAGGTCGGAGCGCTCGAACTCGTCCTTCCAGCCGGCGATGCGGCCGATCGGGTTCTCGCGGTCCAGTGCCGCAACGATGTAGATCTGCCGCCCCTCGCCGAGCAGGATGCGCTCGACATGCTTCGGCACCTCGACCGTGCGGCCGGCGAGGTCGGTGACAGAGATCTTGTCGTCGGCCGCGAAGGCTGTTCCGGCCCAGAGACCCAGCGCCGTCGCCAGGACGACCCTTATCATCGAACCCATCGCCACCCCCTCGTGAACCGGGTTGGGGTATCATGTGGCAATTGCGATTGCGAGTGCTTTTCAATCTCGCTCACCGATGCTGCAGCGCACTGCCGCTCTCTGGCATGCTGTCGCCGCAGCCCCGGAGTCGCGATGATCCGCCTGGCCCGTCCCCGCCTCGACCCGATCCACGTCCGCCAGGCGGTGCGGGGCGCGATCGCGGCCGTCGCCGCCTATGCGCTGGCCGAGGCCCTCGGCCTGCCCAAGGGCTACTGGTCGGTGCTGACCGCGGTGATCGTGCTGCAGGCGACGCTCGGCGCCACGCTGAGCGCGACCATCGACCGGCTGCTCGGCACCATGCTGGGCGCCGCCTTCGGGGTGGTCGGGTCGGTGCTGTCCGGCCCCTCGGCGCTGCGCACCGGCGTCGTGCTGCTGCTGGTCATGCTGGCCACCGTCTATATCACCGCCCGCCGCCCCAACCTGCGGCTCGGCTCGGTCACCGCGGCGATCGTCATGCTGTCCGACCCCAGCCATGCCGATCCGCTGGGCGCCGCCTTCCAGCGGGTGGCGGAGATCGGCCTGGGCACCGTGGTCGGGGTCCTGGCCGCCCTGCTGATCCTGCCGTCCCGGGCCCGCGACCATCTGCGCGACACCGCCGCCGAGGCGCTGGGCCAATGCGCCGGGCTGCTGGCCCTGATCGCCGGACGCCTGGGCGGAGCGGAGGGGGACGCGACCGCGATCAACCAGCGCATCCGCACGCTGCTGCGCAAGGCCGACGGCCAGCTGGACGAGGCGCGGCGCGAACGGCCCGGCGCGGTGCCGGAGCATCTCGACCCGGCGCCGATCATCCGCACCATCCGCCGCCTGTGGTACAGCGAGATCATCCTGAACCGGGCCGCCCAGAGCCCGCTGTCGCAGCCGCTGCAGGCCTCGCTGGGGGCGACGCTCGACCAGGCGGTGACGGCGGCGAAGAAGCGGATGACCGCTCTGGCCGCGGCGCTGGAGGCCAAGGCGGCGCCGGGCGACGGCAGCGCGCTGGACCAGGCCGTCGCGGCGCTGCAGAGCAGCGTCGACGCGCTCCGAGGCACCGGCGGCGACGGGCTGGACGGCCGCGAATTCGGCCAGGCCTTCGCCATCGCCTTCACCTTCGCCCAGCTGCGCGACAACCTCGCCGACCTGGCCGAGCGGCTGCGCGAGCAGGCCGGCGAAGCGCCGGCGCCGCTGACCGCGGACTGACATCAGGGGGAGAGCCGCCATGATCGCACCCGGCATCCACGCCATCCTCTATGCCTTCTTTGACGCCGAGGAGCGGCTGGACCGCGCCGCCATGCGCCGGCAGGTGGAGGCGTGCCTGGAGGCCGGGGTCGCCGGCATCGCCGCGCTGGGCTTGGCCACCGAGGTGGCGAAGCTGGGCTTCGACGAGCGCCGGGCGGTGATGGACTGGGTGGCCGAGGATGTCGGCGGCCGGGTGCCGGTCGGCTTCACCATCTTCGGCCCGTCGGTGGCGGAGCAGGTGGCCATGGTCCGCGCCGCCGAGGCGGCGGGCGCGGGATGGCTGATCCTGCAGCCGCCGGCCGCCGGCAGCTACGGCGCCGGCGAGTACCTGGATTTCTTCAGCCGGGTGATGGAGGCGACAGCGCTGCCGGTGGCGATCCAGAACGCGCCGCAATATCTGGGCCGTGGCCTGTCCGCCGACGACATCGCCCGGCTGATGCGGCGCCACGCCAACATGACGCTGATCAAGGCCGAGGGATCGGCGGTCGAGATCGAGCGGCTGATCGCCGTGACCGAGGGAAGGTTGCTTGTGTTCAACGGCCGCGGCGGGCTGGAGATGATCGACAGCCTGCGCGCCGGCTGCAGCGGTTTCCTGCTGGCGCCGGACGCGGTCGACTACGCGCTGGCGATCCAGCGGCTGCACGACGCTGGGGATGACGCAGGCGCCTCGGCCGCCTATGCCCGGGTGGCGCCGTCGATCGTCTTCGTCATGCAGTCGATCGAGACGCTGATCTGCTACGGCAAGCGCCTGTTCGCCGCTCGGGCGGGCCTGGCGGTGCACGATCGGGCGCCGGCGCTGCGCCCGACGGAGTTCGGGCTGGACCTGGTGGCGCGCCATGCCGCGGCGCTGGGGCCGTTCCGCCGCCAGGACTGACCCTCAATTCCGCAGCACATTCGCCAGCTCGCGCATCTGGGTGCGGGCGCGCAGCAGGAAGAAGCCCTGTACCGCCAGGTGGTTGGGCTGGAACATGGCGTCGGCGCGGCCGTTCATCACCACCAGCGGCCTCAGCTCCGCCGCCTCGCGCAGGTTGTCGACCATCTCGTCCCAGATCTTGGTCGCGCCGGACTGGGCGATCACGCCGTCGAAATCGCGGCCGAGGGCGCGCAGCACCAGGAAATAGGCGTAGAGCCGGCCCTTGGTGGCATAGAAGATGTCGTCGGCCTGGGTGTCGATCAGCCAGCCGCGGCTGGCCTCGATATGGTCGGCGATGACCGAGGATTGCGAGCCGAGATCGGCGGCGAAGCGGTCGATCGTCTGCAGCAGGTTGTCGGCCCGGCGCTCGAACGGCGCGGTGCCGGCGGCGACCCGGTCGTTATAGCTGCGCAGCGCCCGGGCGGCGGCGCGGTACTGCGAGTCCGACGACGCCGTCGGCGCCCAGGAGGTGCTGAGGTCGAACAGCCAGATCGTGCCGGGATAGCGCAGCAGGCCGGTGGCGCGGTCGAGCTCCGGATCCACCTGCGACGAGCCACGCGACCGGCCGATCTGGTCGCCCATCTCGGCGGTGAAGCGCGACAGGGCGTAGACGACGCCCTGCTGGTAGTTCGGCATGTTGTCGAGCAGCCAGCCCGGCATGAAGAACGGGTCGTTCGCGGTCCAGCCATGGGTGCCACCAGTCTCGCGCTCGATCAGCGCCGCGGCGATCTCCACCGCCTGGCTGGCATTGGCGACCGGCGCGGCCGGGGCGAAATCCGGGTCGTCGTCGATCGCGTGCACGATGAAGGCGCCGACCGCCATGTAGAGCACGAACAGCAGCACCAGCCCGCCGAGGCCCCAGCCGATCGCCCGGGACCAGCGCCGGCCGCCGGCCGGGGGCGGTG
>NZ_JBFRCU010000078.1:0-38100 GCF_052113205.1 Inquilinus sp. YAF38
GTGTTCAACCTGTGTTCAACCTGACCGGCACGGTGCTGCACACCAATCTCGGCCGCGCCCTGCTGGCCGAGGCGGCGGTGGCGGCGGCGGTCGAGGCTATGCGCAGCCCGGTCTCGCTGGAGTTCGACCTGGCCACCGGCCAGCGCGGCGAGCGCGACGACCATCTGCGGGACCTGCTGCGCGAGCTGACCGGGGCCGAGGACGCCACGGTCGTCAACAACAACGCGGCGGCGGTGCTGCTGGTGCTGAACACGCTGGGCCAGGGGCGCCAGTCGATCATCTCGCGCGGCGAGCTGATCGAGATCGGCGGCGCCTTCCGCATGCCGGACATCATGGCGCGGGCCGGCACGGTGCTGCGCGAGATCGGCACCACCAACCGGACCCATCCGAAGGACTATGCAGCGGCGCTGGGGCCGGAGTCCGGGCTGATCCTGAAGGTCCACACCTCGAACTATCGCATCGCCGGCTTCACCGCCGAGGTGAGCGCGCGGGAGCTGGCGCCGCTGGCGCGTAAGCACGGCATCCCGCTGGTGCACGATCTCGGCTCCGGCACCCTCGCCGACCTGACGGCGATTGGCTTGGCGCATGAGCCGACGGTGCGCGAGGCGGTGGCCGAGGGCGCCGACCTCGTCACCTTCTCCGGCGACAAGCTGTTGGGCGGGCCGCAGGCGGGCTTCATCGTCGGCCGTGCCGACCTGGTCGCCGCGATCAACCGCAACCCGATGAAACGGGCGCTGCGGGTCGACAAGGTCCGGCTGGCGGCGCTGGAGGCGACGCTGCGGCTGTACCGCGACCCGGCCCGGCTGGCCGAACGCCTGCCGACACTGCGCCTGCTGGCCCGCAAGGCCGACGAGATCGAGGCCCAGGCCCGCCGGATCCTGCCTGTGGTGGAGCAGGCGCTGGCCGGCCGCGCCGGTGTCGAGGTCCGGGCCTGCGCCAGCCAGATCGGCTCCGGCGCCCTGCCGCTGGAGACGCTGCCGAGCGCCGCCCTGGCGCTGGCTCCGTCGGGGGACAGCGGCCGGGCGCTGAACGCCCTGGCCGCCGCCCTGCGCGGGCTGCCGGTGCCGGTGGTCGGGCGCATCGCCGACGGCACGCTGCTGCTGGATTTGCGCTGCCTGGAGGACGAGGCCGGATTCCTGGCCTCCCTCGCCGCGCTCGCGCCTGGAGGGAGCGATGAGCTGGCTTGACCGGCTTCGGGCCGGCCGGACGCCCGAGCCCCCCTCGCCCACCATCGACGAGCAGCTGGCCGCCGCCTCGGCCGCGGCGCGCGGCGGCGACCATGCGGCGGCACTGGCGATCTGGGGGCCGCTCGCCCGTGAGGGCGTGGCCCGGGCGCAGAGCAATGTCGGCGCCTGCTTCGCCGAGGGGCTGGGCGTCGAGCGCGACCTCGTCCTCGCCGTGCGCTGGCTCGGGCTGGCGGCGGAGGCCGGCGATCCGATCGGCCAGCGCAACCTGGCGACGCTGCATTTCCGCGGTGAGGGCGTGGCGCGGGACGACGGCCGGGCCGCCGCGCTGTACCGCGCCGCCGCCGAGCAGGGCGACGCCGCGGCGCAGGACATGCTGAGCTGGATGCTGGCGGAGGACGGCGCTCTGTTCGACCCGGCCGAGGCGCGGCTGTGGGCACAGCGTGCCGCCGAGCAGGGCGTGGCGGCGGCCATGACCCGGCTGGGCATGCTGCATCACAACGCGCTGGGCGTGGCCCGCGACCCGGCCGAGGCGGTGCGATGGTGGCGCAAGGCCGCCGATCGCGGCGAGCCCGATGCGCAGGCCATGCTCGGCGCGGCCTATCACCTGGGAACCGGCGTGCCCAAGGATCCGGTCCAGGCGCTGGCGTGGCTGCTGCGCGGCACCGCCGGCGGCAGCGCGCTGGCCGGCCGGTTCCTCGGGCCGGCGCGGGCCGCGCTCGACCCCGCCGGGATCGCCAAGGCGGAGGCCCTGGCCCGCCGGCCCGTGCCGGAGGCGATGCCGTGATCATCGGCACCGCCGGCCATATCGACCACGGCAAGACCGCGCTGGTGCGGGCGCTGACCGGCGTCGACACCGATCGGCTGAAGGAGGAGAAGGCCCGCGGCATCACCATCGACCTCGGCTTCGCCTATCAGCCGATCCCGGGGGGCGAGGTGCTGGGGTTCATCGACGTGCCTGGCCATGAGCGGCTGGTGCACACCATGCTGGCCGGCGCCTCGGGCATCGACTTCGCGCTGCTGGTGGTGGCCGCCGATGACGGGGTGATGCCGCAGACGCGCGAGCATCTGGCGATCATCGACCTGCTCGGCATCTCCCGCGGCGTGGTCGCCCTGACCAAGGCCGATTTGGCCGACCCCGACCGGCGCGCGGCGGTGGCGACGGAGATCCACGCGGCTTTGGCCGGAACCACGATGGCCAATACCGACATCCTGCCGGTCTCGGCTGTCACCGGCGAGGGCATCGGAGAGCTGCGCGAAAGGTTGGCGCTGGAAGCCGCAGAGTTCGCCGGCCGTGAGGCGTCGGGCCGGTTCCGGCTGGCGGTCGACCGGTCCTTCACCCTGCACGGCGCCGGCACCGTGGTCACCGGCACGGTGCTGTCGGGATCGGTCGCGGTCGGCGACCAGCTGGTGGCCAGCACGTCCGGCCTGCCGGTGCGGGTGCGGTCGATCCATGCCCAGAACCGCCCGGCCGAGCGCGGCCGCGCCGGCGAGCGCTGCGCCCTGAACCTGGCGGGCGAGCGGGTGACGCGCGAGGCCTTCGCCCGGGGCGACGTGGTGCTCGACCCCGCTTTGCACGCCCCGACCGAGCGCATCGACGCGACGCTGCGGGTGCTGCCGGGCGAGCGCAAGCCGATCGGCCAGTGGTTCCCGGTGCGCTTCCACACCGCGGCGGCCGAGACCGGGGCGCGGATCGTGCTGCTGGGCGACGACCCGATCCCGCCGGGCGGCGAGGCCTTCGTCCAGTTGGTGCTGGACCGGCCGGCCGCCGCGGCGGCCGGCGACCGCTACGTCGTCCGCGACACCTCGGCCCAGCGCACCATCGGCGGCGGCCGGCTGGTCGACCTGCGGGCGCCGGCGCGGAAGCGGCGCGGGCCGGAACGCCTGGCCCAGCTGGCGGCGCTGGCGCTGGACGATCCGGAGGCGGCGCTGGCGGCGCTGCTGGCGGTGCCGCCGCGGCTGGTCGACCTCGCCGGCTTCGGCCGCGACCGGGCGCTGGGGACCGAACGGGTGGAGGAGATGGCCGAACGGCTCGGCCTGGTCCGGATCGCGGCGGGCGAGCAGCTTCTGGCCATGACCGCGGAGGACTGGACGCGGCTGACCCGGGGGCTGCTGGAGACGCTGGACGGCTTCCACCGCGACAACCCCGACCTGCCCGGCATCGGCTTCGAACGGCTGCGCCTGCAGTCGCAGCCGCGCCTGCCCGCCCCGGCCTTCGCTGGCCTGCTGCGCGGGCTGGCGCGGGCCGGCCAGGTGGCGCTGGAGGGCGCCTGGGTCCGGCTGACCGGCCATGAGGCACATCTGACCGAGGCCGACGAGGCGCTGTGGGCCGACATCGCTCCACGCCTCGGCGGTGCTGCGAGGTTCCGGCCGCCGCGGGTGCGCGACATCGCCGGCGAGAGCGGTATCGACGAGGCCGAGATCCGGCGCCTGCTGAAGCGCGCCGGGCGGATGGGCCGGGTCGACGAGGTGGCGCATGACCACTTCTTCCTGCGCCCGACCATCACCGAGATCGTCGGCATCCTGGTGGCGCTGGGCGAGGCGCATGAGACCGGCTTCACTGCGGCGCAGTTCCGTGATCAGGTGGATAGCGGCCGGAAGGTCGCGATTCAGATCCTGGAGTTCTTCGACCGCCACGGCGTGACGCTGCGGCGGGGCGATCTGCGCCGGCTGAACCGGCATCGGCTGGACCTGTTTCGTCCCTCGATCGGCGCGGCGCCGTCCGAGGGTGATGGAGGAGAATCGTCCCCGGTGGGGCGTCCGGACTTCAAATCCGGGAGGGGCCGCGAGCCGGTCCTTGGTGGGTTCGACTCCCACTCTCTTCCGCCATTCGTCCGCTCCGATCATAGCGGTTGACCCTGCGCGGCAGGATAGACATCCTAGCGGCACCCGCCCCCAGCCCACACAACGCCGGAGCGACCGGGCTCGAGGCGGAGACGGCAGAGAGGTCACGCCCCCATGCACGCATTGTGGTTCCGGACGATGGCGGCCACCGTCGCCGCGGCGAGCGTCCTTGCCGCCACCTCTGCGAGCGCCTTCACCCGCCCGACCGCGAACGGTCAGTTCGACTACCAGATCGGCGGCGCCTATGCCGCCGCGTCCGGCGTCGCCATCGTCGACCGCGACCGGCTGGCGGCCCCCGCCCCGGGCAAGTACAGCATCTGCTACGTCAACGCCTTCCAGACCCAGCCGGACGACGCGGTGTGGTGGACCACCAACCATTCCAACCTGCTGGTCAAGAAGAACGGCAGATATGTGATCGACCCGGAGTGGCCGGACGAATACCTGCTGGACACCTCGACGGCGGCGAAGCGCACCGCGTTGATGGCGATCATCGGGCCGTGGATCGACAGGTGCGCGGCCGACGGCTTCAAGGCCGTGGAGCCGGACAACCTGGATTCCTGGACCCGCTCGAAGGCCGTGCTGACCAAGGCCCACAACACCGCCTTCGCCAAGCTGCTGGTGCAGCGCGCCCATGCCGCCAACCTCGCCATCGCGCAGAAGAACGCCAGCGAGCTGGCGCCGATCGGCGTGTTGCAGATCGGCTTCGACTTCGCGATCGTCGAGGAATGCCAGGTGTGGTCGGAGTGCGAGACCTTCACCGAAATCTACGGCAACCAAGTCTACGAGATCGAATACAACGATAACGACCGGGACGCCGACGGCAACCCGGTCGACCCGATCGTCTTCTTCAACGCCGCCTGCGCCGCGCGCGGCAGCAAGATCTCGATCATCTATCGCGACCGCGACGTGGTCCCGGCCGGGTCGCCGAAGTACGAATACAAATGGTGCTGACCGGCTGACAAAAGGCTCGGCCCCACGCGGACCCGGCCGCTTCCCAGCCCGTTGCAGACACTGCAGCGTATGGCTGCGGCCGGCGCGTGGTTGGACGACACGGCCGGAGTGCCCAGCAGGCCCCCCGGCCGGCAGCCGCTACAGCACGAAGTCGCCGGCGACGAGGGTCAGGTTGCCGGTGAGCTGGATGTGGAAGTCGGAGACGCCATCGCCGTTGACGTCGCCGGCGATGGTGGTGATTCCCGGGCTGGTGTTGGCGGCGCGCAGCTGGCCGGCGACGCCGGTGAAGAGGCCCGAGCCGATGAAGGTAAAGGCTTGGTCGCCGGCAATGCCGGTGTTGGCGTCGATCCCCGACAGGTCTACCCGGTCGCCCTGGCCGTGGCTGAAATCGGCGATCCGGTCGGCCGCCGCCCCGACGCCGCTTTGGGTGACGTCTGAGAAGACGAAACGGTCGGCCCCAGCCCCGCCCGTCAGCACGTCCCGGCCGGCCCAGCCGTTCAGCGCATTGGCCGCGGCGTCGCCGATGATCTGGTCGTCAACGGTCGAGCCGGTGACGTTCTCGATGCCGACATAACTGTCGCCCACGGCATCGCCGCCCGATCCGGTGCCGGCCGCGAGGCTGACCGTCACCGCGACCGTGCCGGTGTCGTAGCTGACGGTGTCGATGCCATCGCCGCCATTGAGCTGGTCCGAACCCGCCCCGCCGCGAAGCAGATCGTTGCCGCCCCAGCCGGCCAGGACGTTCGCGCCGGCGTCCCCGGACAGCACATCGTCGCCCGTGTTGCTGCCGGCGAGGTCCTCGATGCCGGCATAGGTGTCGCCCTGGGCGTCGCCACCCGTCCCGGTGCCGGCGGCCAGATCGACCGTCACCCCGGCTGTGCTGGCGTAGTAGCCGGCGGTGTCGCTGCCGGCGCCGCCGTCCAGCTGATCGGCCCCGGCTCCGCCGCGGAGCAGATCGTCACCAGCGCCGCCCTGCAGGATATCGGCGCCGGCGTCGCCGTTGAGCTCGTCGTTCCCGCCGTTGCCGGCGAGAATGTTCGCGCCTGCATCGCCCGTGAGTTGATCGTTGAAATTGGACCCGGCGAGGTTCTCGATGCTGACATAGGTGTCCCCGGCCGCCGCACCGGACCCGGCCCCGCTGGCCAGGTTGGCCCCGACGCCGGCAGTTTCCGCTGCATAGGACGCCCAGTCGATCCCGGTGCCGCCGTCGAGCCGGTCCGCGCCGGCGCCACCGACCAGGGTGTCGTCGGTGTCGCCGCCGAAGAGCGTGTCATTGCCGGCGCCGCCATCGACGAAGTCGTTGCCGAGGGCGCCGTGGATCAGGTTCGCCCCGGCATCGCCGGTCAAGGTATCATTCCAGGCCGAACCAAACAGGTTCTCGATGCTGTCGAAGGTGTCGCCCACGGCGTGGCCGCCGCTGGTCGCGCCGGTCGCGAGATTGACGATCACGCCGGCGTCGCTGAGGCTGTAGGTGACCGCATCGGTGCCGCTGCCGCCGACCAGACGGTCCGCGCCCCCGGCCCCTTCGAGGGTGTCGTTGCCGTCGCCGCCGGTCAGCGTGTTCACCGCCGCATTGCCGGTCAGGATGTCGTCGAAGCTGCTGCCGATGACGTTCTCGATGTTGGTCAGCGTGTCGGTCTGAGCCTGGCCGCCATTGAGATTGGTCGTCAGATTGACCCCGACGGGGCCGGTTTCGAGATGGTAGTCGACCGTGTCGATGTCGTCGCCGCCGTCGAGGGTGTCGGCACCGGCCCCTCCCATCAAGGTATCGCTGCCGCCGCCACCGGTCAGAAGGTCATTTCCGGCATTGCCCGAGAGGGTGTTGGCGCCGGCATCGCCCGTGAGCATGTCGTCGAAACTGGAGCCGGCGAGGTTCTCGATGCTGGAATAGGTATCCCCGGCTGCCGCGCCGAAGGTGGCCCCGGTGGCCAGATCGACGACGGCCCCCTCGGTGTCGGTCTCATACGACGCCCAGTCGGACCCGGCCCCGCCGAGGAGCTGGTCCGCGCCGGCCCCACCCTGCAGGATATCGTCGCCTTCGCCGCCGTCGAACACATCGTTGCCGGCCCCGCCGTTCAGCAGGTCATTTCCGGCGAAGCCCGCGAAGGTATTCGCGCCGGCATCGCCGGTGAGCTGGTCGTCGAAGTTCGAACCGCCGAGATTCTCGATGCTGATATATGTGTCCCCGGCCGCGGCCCCGGCCGTGGCGCCGGTGGCCAGATTGGCCACGGCTGCTGTGGTGTCGAGCAGATAGGACGCCCAGTCGGCACCGGCCCCGCCGTTGAGGACATCCGCGCCAGCCTCACCATTCAGGACATCGTTGCCGTCGCCGCCGTCGAGCCCGTCGGCGCCGGCGCCGCCGCTCAGAACATCCTCGCCGGCAAAGCCCGTAAGGGCATTCGCGCCTGCATCGCCCGTGAGCTGGTCGTYGAAGTTSGWGCCGCCTAGGTTCTCGATGCTGATATAGGTGTCCCCGGCCGCCGACCCGGACGTGGCCCCGGTGGCGAGATTGACCACGGCGGCCTGGGTCTCGTCCAGATAGGTCACCCAGTCGATCCCGGCCCCGCCATTGAGCTGGTCCGCGCCACCCCGGCCGTTCAGGATATCGGTGCCGTCGCCGCCCTCCAGAACATTCGCGCCGGCGTCACCGATGATGATGTCGTTGCCGGCGCCCGTGCGCACGTTCTCGATGCTCGACAGCGATTCGAACCGGCCTGGGAAATCTGCGAAGGTGCCCTGGCCGGTGGTCAGATTCACGGTCACGGCGGCGCCGTAGTAGGTGTAGTCCGCCGTGTCGGTGCCGGCGCCGCCATTGAAGGTATCCCAGCCCCAGTCGCCGCTCAGAGTATCGTCGCCGTCGCCGCCGTTGAGGATGTCGTCATCGTCGCCGCCGTAAAGGATGTCATTGCCGGCACCGCCGCTGACAGTGTCGGCGCCGGCGCCGCTCGCCAAGACGTTCGCGCCGCCGTCACCGATGATCGTGTCGTTGCCGACGCCCGTGCGCACGTTCTCGATGCTCGACAGCGCTTCATACTGGTCGGGTGGATATCCTTCGAAGCTGCCCCGGCCAGTGGCAAGATTCACAATCACCCCGCCGGGGTAGAAGGTATAGTCCACCGTGTCGATGCCGGCGCCGCCATTGAAGGTGTCCCAGTCCCAGCCGCCGCTCAGAATATCGTCGCCATCGCCGCCGTTGAGGATGTCGTTGCCCCACCCGCCGTCGATGATGTCGTTGCCCGCGACGCCGTTGATCATATCGGCGGCATCGGTGCCGATAAGATTGTTATTGCCTGAATCCCCGTTGATGACGGCCATCTTCTCTCCCCTTCTCGCGATTGAGGCGCCGCATCCGCGGCACAGTGGTCACAATTGAAGACTGTCGCGCTCCACAGTCCAGACAACCGGGCGCTGCCTCGGCGACAGATGAAGACGCCGAGATCGACCGGGCACTCCGGAAATTCTCTCCCAGCTGGCCGCATGCGCAGCCCGCGCTCTCGCTTGACTGCGAGAGCCGTAATGCACTCAAGATCGATATGTGCCAGTGAGGCCGGTTAGATTGTTTCTATGAAGTGATTCATTTCGGACAAACAGACACAGGATTCCTATCACAGGATCTGAACGAGTCAATCGGCCATTCACGGATACAATGCCGTGAAATCGCGATATTTTTCAGTTGATATGGGAAAAATTTTGCGCGTCTTAACAATAAAACCAAGATATCTTCGGCCGCAGTGTTCTGCACTGACGCCGGGAGGCCGGAGTGTCGACGGTCCAGGCGGAACGAAGCGATCGCCCCGCCGATCACAGGTCGATCACGATGTCGCCCTTCGGCCGACAACAGCAGATCAGTATATTTCCCTCCGCAGGCGGCTCAAGCGGATCGGGCTGATAGCCGACGGCACCGTTGACGAGCCCTGTCTCACATGTGTGGCAGACCCCGGTGCGACAGGACCACTTGACCGGGATGTCGCAAGCCTCGGCAAGGTCGAGAAGGCTGCCGGTTCCCGAACTCCACCGGACATTGATGTTGCTACGCGCGAAAGACACCAGAGGGCCCGCGCCTTCGGGGCCGTCCGGCTGATGCGGGAGCCTCCGTGGGGCTGCGGCAACGCCCGGCGTGAAAGATCGGCCCGATCCGAAAAGCTCGCTGTGAATCCGGCCTGCCGCCACGCCCCAGGCCCGGAGGCCGGTGGTGAGATCGCCGAGGAAGGCGGTCGGTCCGCAGAGATGATAGTCGGCGTCGCGCGGCACGCCCAGATCCTGGAGCACGCTGACCCCCAGCCGGCCGGGAGCATCGAAATCGACAGCCGGCCTGTCGCCGGGCCGCGGCGCGCTGTACCGGATATGGCTGTGGCTGCGGGGAAGGCCGGCAAGGAGCCGCCGCGCCTCTTCGGCAAAGGGATGATCCCCGCCGTCCCGGGCGCCATGGACCCACCAGACCTCTCTCGGCGATGCCGCGGCGGCCAGGGTGTGGAGCATGGCCAGGACCGGAGTGACGCCGATCCCCGCGCTCAGCAGAACGACGGGACCTTCGCCCCCGGCCAATGTGAAGCTTCCGCGCGGCGCGCTTGCATCGAGGAGATCTCCGACCTGGACTTCGCTCTCGACGAAAGACCCGGCGGCACCGTGCATCTCCCGCTTGATGCTCACGCGGTAGCACGAGTCGCTCGGCGCACCCGACAAGGAATAGCTTCGCAGGAGAGCCGGTGCGCCGGGCGCCGGCTGGAGCCGGAGCACGACGAACTGCCCCGGCAGCGCCGGCGCCAGGGGCTTGCCGTCGGCGGGCTCGAGCGTCAGCGATATCACATGGCTGCTTTCGCGGTCCTTGCGCGACACCCGCAGCGACCGGAAGCCCGGCCATGCCGGCGGCGGCCCGGATGCGGGAGCCAGCCCCGGATTGCCGGCCGGGGCGCCGCCTTCGGCCTGCTCCAGCAGCGCCTGGAAGGAGCCGCGCCAGCCCGCGCTCAGCGACGGGATGCGCAATGCGCGCTCGAGCTCGCCTCTGGGATGGCCGGGCTTGTACAGGAGCGCGCTGGCCGCGGCGACGGTCAGGCGCTCGGGATCCGCCGCGACCTGCACGATCTCGTCGCCGGCTCCGACCTCGCCCTCCTCGATGACGCGGCAGTAGAAACCGGGCCTGCCATGCGCGACGAGCAGGGCCGGCATCTGCGGCTCGTCCATGCGGAGTCCGAGCCGATAGCAGGTGACGCGCGGCTGCGTCACCTCCAGGACCGCCCCGCCGATGCGAAACCGGTCGCCGATGCACACCTGGTCATCGGCGAGCCCGTCGATGGTGAAATTCTCGCCGAACTGCCCATGGCCGAAATCGCCGCGGCCGAGCCATTGCTGCCAGTAGTGGTAGGACTCGAGCTGGTAGACATAGACGGCCCGATTCTCGCCGCCATGTCCCGCCAGATCGCCCTGGCCGTCCCCGTCGATGTTGAGGCGCCGGACCATCCGCCGGCCTGGAACCGGCGTTTTCCAGACGGCGGTGCGGACCGTCCGTCCGCGCCATTCGACATCACGCGGCAGCCCCACGTTGAGCGATCGCAGCTGCGCCATCGCGCCTCTCCTGTGCCCCTCTCGGTTCATCCATCCATCGGTTCACCCGACCCGGGGAATGAAGCCGGGCACGCCGGTCTTCACCACGGTGTTGAACCGGACGCTTGTTCTTATCCCGTCCCGGATCTCCGCCATCGCTTCTTCCGGCAGGGGCGAGATGTCGAGATTCTGCCGAATCCTGTCCGGGTTGGTCGAGGTCGTCAGGAAGGCGGTCCCGCGCTGCACGGCCCAGGCCAGGGCGACCTGAGCGGGCGTCTTCCCGACGCGCCGGGCGATCGCCGTGATCACCGGGTCATCCAGCACCTTTGGGTCCAAGCCGTGTCCCAAGGGTGCAAACGCGAGCAGGACGATCCCGTGCTCCCGGCAGAAGTCGAGCAGGTCCCATTCGGGGAGGTAGGGATGGGATTCGACCTGCACCGCGGCGGGCTTGATCCGGGCGACCGCAACGATCTCGCGTAGCGTCTCCAGAGTGATGTCCGACAGGCCGATCGACCTGCAGTGACCGTCGTCCACCAGGCGCTCGAGCGCTTGCCAGGTTTCGGCCAGCGTCACCCCGGGATCATAGATGACCTGGCCCTGCCCGTCCCTCGGGTCCTGCTCGTCGCCGGGACGAAAGGCGAAGGGGGTGTGGATGATGTAGCAGTCGACAGTGTCGACCCGCAGTCGCCGGCGGCTGGCGTCGAAGGCGGGCTTGACCCGCTCCGGCCGGTGATTGGTGTTCCACAGCTTGGTGGTGACGAAGACATCGTCGCGCCGGACCGTTCCAGCCCGGAAGGCGGCCTGGAACGCCTCGCCGATCGCCTCCTCGTTACGGTAGCGCTCCGCACAATCGAAATGGCGGAACCCCGCCTCCAGCGCGGTCGCGACCGCCTGTCCGGTGGCGACGGGATCGGGGATCAGCGTGCCGAACCCGGCGGCCGGCATCGCGCCGGATCCGTGGGCCAGAGGTATCCTCGTGTCGCGAAGCGTATCGGGGGGTGCCATGCTCATTCTCCCAGGATCGGGTTCGATGGGGCAGATCGTGCAGCGCCAGCCGAGCGAGGCACGGCTCGCGAAGAAGCGATGCGAGTGAGCCGGCGAACCGGCAAAGATGGCGTGGAGCGAGGCAAGGCCGACCGACAACAGATGTCGCATTACCCTTGCCCGGGCGACAGTAGACAATGGTATCGCCCGCAGCGGATTCATGCGGACGTCAGCCGGCGGGGCGTGGCTTGCGGAGCAACAGGGCGAGCGGGGCCACGATCAGCATCGCGATCATCATGAGCCCGAATTGGCCGATGATCCCGACGAATGCCGCCTGGCCGGTCACCATGTGGTTGAGCGCGGCGAGGGCCGGGCCGGCGGTCGCATCCATGACATGGACGGGGGCTCGGCCGGGCCTGAGGTTCTTCGCCAGCGCCAGGTGCATGGCCTGGGTGTTCCCGTAGAAGAAGGTCTGCACCAGGGCGATGCCGATCGTGCTGCCATAAAGGCGCGACAGGTTGAACAGCACGGTGCCTTCCGGGCGCAGCGCCGGATCGAGCGTGCTGAACGCCGCCCTGGTCAGCGCCGGCATCAGGATGCCCAGGCCGGTGCCCTGCAGCACGCCGGCAATGATGACGGGCCGCCAGTCCATTGCCGGGGAATAGCCCAGCATCCGCCAGTTCGCGTAGATCACGAGGGCGGTTCCGGCGATCACGGGCAGCCGATTGTCGATGCGTGCCGGGATGCGCATGGTCAGGACCAGCGCCGCCACGAGCGCGATGCTGCGCGGGATTGCCATGAGGCCGGTGGTCTCGGCCGGATAGCCGAGCAGCTCGTCCAGCATCGGCGACGTCAGGGCCATGGTCGGCAGCAGGACGAAGCCCAAGGCGAAGACCATGATCGTGGAGAGGACGAAGTTGCGATCCCGGAACAACGCCTTGCCGAGGAAGTGAACCTTCCGGGTCAGGACGTGCACGAGATAGAGATAGAAGCCCAGCACCGCGGCCGACGCCTCCACCCAGCTCTCGGCCGAGGCGAACCACTCCACGCGCTCGCCGCGATCGAGCAGCAGCTGCAGCCCGACCAGGCCGAGCGAGAGCGTCGCCAGGCCGAAGACGTCGAAAGGCTGCGGCTCGGCCCGCTTTTCCGGCAGCGAGAGCGCCATGGCCAGGAGGATGAACCCCGCCATCGGCAGGCTGAGCGTGAAGATCGACTGCCACGTGCAGTATTCGCTAAGCCAGCCGCCGATGCTGGGTCCGCTGACGATGCCCAGCACCAGGGCCACGGTCCACACCAGGCTGATGCGGGCGTGCCGCCGCGACGGCAGCATGTCGAGCAGGATCGCCAGCGACAGCGGCGCGAGCGGTCCGCTGGCGGCACCCTGGATGATGCGCGCGGCCAGGAACTGCATCGTCGTCGTCGACAGGGTCGCGAGCACGAGGCCCAGGCCGAAGAGGCCGACCGAGAGCTGGTAGACTGCCTTCCGGCCGTAGCGGGCGGCGAGCCAGCGCGCCATCGGCATGGTGACGAGGCTGGCCGCGATGTACCAGGAGAACACCCAGCCGACCTCGTCATCGGCCATCGACAGCGTGCCTTGGATATGAAGCAGGGCCGCGTTGGGCAGCGAGATGTTCACCGCCTGCATGTAGGTCGCCATCAGTGCCGCAACGGTGATGGTGCGGCGGTCATCGGCTGACGGGTTCGATGCGAATGCGGCGCTCATTTCCCCGCCCCCGACGCGAACATGGCCAGCAGCGCATGGCGCCAGCTGCGGCGATAGCCGGTGTCGACCCGCACGGTGGCGCTGATGCCCGAGAACAGCGGCTGGCTGGGATCGGTCTCGTCGAGATCGAGACGCACCGGCAGGCGCTGGACGACCTTGACCCAGTTGCCGGTCGCGTTTTCGGGCGGCAGGACCGAGAAATCCGACCCGGTGCCCGGGCTCATGCTGACGATGTGGGCCTGGAAAGTGCGATCCGGATAGGCATCGACGGCGATGGTCGCCTCCTGCCCCGGGCGCATGTGGGTCAGGCCGGTTTCGCGGAAATTCGCCTCGACCCAGACCTGCCGGCTCGACAGCAGCGAGAACACATCGGCCCCGGGACTGACGAAGTCGCCGACCTGGAGGTCGTCGACCCGGGTCACGATGCCGTCGTCGGGCGCCGTCACCGCCGCATAGGACAGGTCGAGCCGGGCGCGGTCGAGCTGGGCCTGGGCGGCGCGGACCGATGGATGGCGATCGATCCCGATCGCCGGATCGCCGTCCAGCGCCGCCACGGTGTTGGCGACCTGCTGTTCGATCGCCGCGATGTGCTGGCGAGCGACCTTGAGATCCGTGTCGGCCCGGTCATAGGCCGCGCGCGGCGTCCAGTCGGAGGCGACGAGCGCCTTCTTGCGGCCGAACTCGCGCTCGGCAAAATCCGCGGAATCCTTCGCCGACTGGAGATCGGCCAGTTGCTGGCGGTAGGTGGCCTTGAGCGCCTCGATCTGAAGGCGCGCGCTGCCCAACTGCGCCTCGGCCTGGTCGACCGCGATCCGGTACGGCGCCGGATCGATCCGGAACAGCAGTTGGCCCCGCTTGACGCGCTGATTGTCGGCCACGGCGACCTCGATCACCTGGCCGGCGACCCGGGCGTTGATCGATTCCTTCGCCGCGCGGATCGAGGCATTGTCGGTGGAGACGTAAGGCTCTTCGGACAGGTAGTACGCCCCGCCGACCGCCGCCAGCACGAGCGGAAAGGCGAACAGCAGCGGGCGGCGGAGGCGGTCCCGCACCGACCTCCTCGGCGCCGGGTTCGGCTCGGCCTCGGCTCCGGCAAGCTGCCGGGCATTGCCGTCGTCGATTGCGATGCCGGACATCAACGCGCCGCCGGATGGCACGGACAGGGACTGCATGACGGGCCTCTTGGCCATTGAATTTTGTATCGATGTGTACAAATATTGGTACGAGAAACCTCCCGTCAAGGAATTTTGTACAACATGGTATTAAAAAACGCCGGAGAGCCGAAGGGCCGCGGCCGGCCGCGCGACTACGACCCGCAGGCAGCCCTGCAGCGCGCATTGGAAAGGTTCTGGCAGAGCGGGTACTCAGGCACGTCGCTCACGGATATCTGCGATGCGACCGGCATGAACCGGCCCAGCCTCTACGCGGCGTTCAGCGACAAGCACACGCTCTATCTCAAGGCACTGGACCGTTATTGGAGCCTGGCTTTCACCGCGATGCGGGAGGCGCTTGCGGATGGTGACCAGGCACTGGAAGAGGCGCTGCTGCGCGCCTTCGACGGACAGCTGTCGCTTTATTTCTCGGGCGACGGCCTGCCGCTCGGATGCTTCGCGGTCGGAACTGCGACCACCGAGGCGGTCGAAGACGCCGAGATCCGGAGATCTCTCATCCAGGGGATCCGAGCGCTCGACGCTGATTTCGAGGCGCGTTTCCGATTGGCCCGGAAGCGGGGCGAGCTGGCATCGGATGCCGATCCCGCGGCGCTCGCGGTGCTCGCATCCGCCATGCTGCACACCATCGCGATCCGCGCCCGCGCCGGCGTCCCGCGCGCCGAGCTAAGAGACATGGCACGCATGGCCGTGAACGTGATCTGCGGAGGCCCCAGCCGCCAGGGCTGACCGCGCACCCTCATCATGCGGCGAATGGCAACACCGCCTTCATCCGAAGCGTGGGACGCGTGGAGCGCTTTGCGGTCGATGCCACCGCGGGTACTGGCGATGCCCGCCGGCCCCCTGCCCTATCGCGGCTTCAGCCGGAAATCGTGGCCTTCCGGCAGGGTCTGGCCGCCATCGACGATGATGGTGGTGCCGGTGATGTAGGCGGCGTCGTCCGAGGCCAGAAAGGCCACCGCCGCCGCGACGTCCTGCGGCGTGCCGAGCCGGCCCAGCGGCACCGCCCGCTCCATCATGGCGATGAACTCGGCGCTGCGGTGCTGCTGCATGCCCTCGGTCAGGATGTTGCCGGGCTCGACCCCGTTGACGGTGATGCCGTAGCCGGAGAACTCCAGCGCCGCCGACTTGAGGAAGCCGTTGATGCCGGCCTTGGTCGCGGCATAGTGGCCATGGCCCGGGCTGGTGACGCGCGGGCCGGTGATCGAGGAGGTGAAGATCATCCGCCCCCCTCCCCCCGCCCGCATCGCCGGCAGCGCCGCCCGGGCGGCGAGGTAGGTGCCGCGCAGGTTGACCGCCATCACCCGGTCCCATTCCTCCGGCTCGATGTCTTCGATCAGGGTCCAGGGGTAGATCGCGGCGTTCTGCACCAGGATGTCGAGCCGGCCGAAACCGTCGACCGCCGCCGCCACGATGGCATCGGCATCCGCCCGCTGGCTGATATCGGTGGCGACGAAGCGGGCGCCCAGCCGCGCCGCCGTCGCCGCTCCGGCCTCGGGATCGGTGTCGCCGATCACCACCCGCGCGCCGTCCGCCGCGAAGCGTTCGGCGATCGCCGCGCCGATGCCCCGCGCCGCCCCGATCACGATGGCGACGCGCCCTTCCAGCCTTCCCGGCATTCCCGGTTTCCTTCCCCGTCTCGAGACTCACCTGCAACGCCTTCTTATACCAGCGGCCTGAACGATTGGCCCGTCATGCCACGGCGCCAGTTGCCGCCGGGAACCCAGGGGCGCCGGCGGCCATTGCTTTTTCGACGCAATGGCCGCCGAGGAGGCGGAGATGGTTTCGGACCAAGAAGTGCCGGGCCGCTACAGGCCGGATTCCCCCGGACTGCCGCCCGGCGAGGAGCCCGAGGGCCAACGGGTCATCGAGCGGGCGCAGGACATCAGCCTGGCGCGCGGGCCGGAGCAGGAGGGCGGCTCGCGCTGGACGCTGCCGATCCTGGTCGGGCTGCTCGCCGTCGTCATGATCCTGCTGATCCTGGCCCTGACCTGACCGGTCAGGCGCCGCCCCAGCGCTCCTCCGTCGGACCGGCCGGCAGCACGACGCCGCAATCGGCCCAGGGGAGCCGGCTTTCCACGCCGTAGTGGTAACCCGGCGCAAAGGCGTCGGCCCGGTCAAGCGTGCCGGCATGCAGCGCCACCTCGTCGCGCCCGTCATAGCTCAGGCTGATCGGGGTGCCGCAACGGTCGCAGAAGCTGCGCCGCGCGATCGGTGAGGAGCGGCGCTCCCGCGGGCGCCCCTCCCCGACCCAGCGAAGGCTGTTTTCCGGAATCCAGGCCAGCACCGCGAAGGCGCTGCCGGTGGCGCGCCGGCACATCGTGCAATGGCAGTAGTGGACCCGCGGCCGGGCCGATGCCTCGTACCGCACCCGGCCGCAGAGACAGCCGCCTGTGATCGGCTCCATCCGGGATCCTTTCCCACGCGGTTCGCACTTCCGGTGACAATGCGGGGGCCTGACCGCCAGTTCCGGCCCGGTCAGGACCGGCGAACCGCGTTGGGGGCGTGGCCATCCAGTGACTCGATCTCTGGATGACGGCGCAGCGCGCCTCGCCATGACAAAAAAGGGCCGAAGAGTGGAACTCAAGAACCGCTGGATCAGGCCACCCCGTCTTCTTCACGCATGTCCGCCCGCCGGTCGCCGGAGGAGAAGGCGATGATGGCCTGTAACGGCTCGTCGCCGACGCAGCGCGCCGCCACGGCTTCTACGGCGCCAGCTCGATGGAACGCCTTCCCACCGAACAGGCCCTCACCGCCCAGACCCGCGCCTTCAAGCAGGTGACGTTCTAGCTACTCCACTTCACTGACGCGCCGGGTGACGGTGAAGCGGCGGTCGAGATCGGGGCTGAGCTCCAGGCCCAGTCCCGGCCCCGGCGGCACGGTGATCATGCCGTTGGTCACCTCTGGCACCGCGGTCACCAGGTCGCGGTACCAAGTGCGGTAGAAGGCGCGGACGCTCTCCTGCACCAGCGTGTTGGTCGCGTTCAGCGACAGATGGGTCGACGCTGCCAGCACCACCGGCCCGGTGCAGTCATGCGGCGCCACCGGCAGACGCCAGGCCTCGGCCATGGCGGCGATCTTCCTGGCTTCGGAGATGCCGCCGCACCAGGACAGGTCGAGCATGACGATGCCGGCCGCATCGGTCTGCAGCAGGTCGCGGAAGCGCCAGCGCGTCGCCAGGGTCTCCGAGGCGCAGACCGGCGCGATCGACGCCTCGCTGTAGCGCTTGAGGTCGCCCAGCGAATCCATCCGGATCGGGTCTTCGTGCCAGAAGGTGTTGTAGGGCGCGAGCGCGCGGGCGATCTGCATCGCCGGCAGCAGCTGCCACATCGAGTGGAACTCGACCATGATGTCGATCTTGTCGCCGACCCGCCTGCGGATCTTCTCGAAGGGCTGCAGCGCGGAATTGAGGTCCTCGGCGCTGATGTACTGGCCGCCAGTCTTCTCCGCCGCCATGTCGAAGGGCCAGATCTTCATCGCCGTGATGCCCTCGCCGAGCAGATCCTCGGCGAGGTCGTCGGCGCGGGTCAGGAAGGCGTCGAGGTCGGCGTAGCGGGTGGGGTCCTTGTCCAGCCCGTAATTGGCGACGGTCTGGCCGCCCTCCTTCATGTAGGCGGTGCCGGCGCAGGTGTTGTAGGTGCGAATCTCATTACGTGTGAAGCCGCCGAGCAGTTGGGCGATCGGCTGGCCGGTGGCCTTGCCGAACAGGTCCCACAGGGCGATGTCGACGGCCGAGTTGCCGCGCATCTCGACGCCGGTCGAGGCGAAGCCGACATAGGGGATCAGCGCCTGCGAGATCCGGTCGATTGCCAGCGCGTCCCGGCCCAGCAGCAGCGGCGCCGCGGTCTCGTGCAGATAAGCCTCGACCGCGGCCGCGCCGAAGAAGGTCTCCCCCAGCCCGACCAGCCCGTCATCGCCATGGACCTGCACCCAGCAGAGTTGAGGGTGCTGCTTGACCCGGATGGTCTCGATCCTGCTGATCTTCATGGTCGTCGCCCAGTTGCTGCCGCCGCCGAGCAGCATCTGGGCCCGGGGCCCGACCCGGTGTCAATGCGCCGATGACGGCAGCGCAGGGCAACCGGTGAAGAGGCTGAAGCACGGCCCGCTTGTTGTTCCTGTCATTGCCGGGCGTGCCCCCTGGATGTCGCCAAAGCCGATCATCCGAGGCTCCCGCGATAGGGCGAGGCGACGACGAGGCAGCAATTGCCGGGCCGCACCCGGCCCGGCTGGCGGCGGGCATAGACGATGCCGTCGGCGCCGGTGCGCAACTCGGCCGGCGCCCGTCCGGGATCATGCAGGAAATGGATGCGCCCGGCCGGCTGCCCGGCCCGCACCTCCGCGCCGTTGCGGTGGTACGGCTCGAACACCCCGTCATCGCCGGCAAGGACGTAGGAGGCGGCGCCCGCCACCTCGTAGACCCTGGGGTCCGGGCGGCGCGGCGCGGCGAAGGACGAGTCCAGCACGCCGAGATGGGCCAGCACGCTGCGCACGCCGCGGCGGCAGATGTCGAGCGCGTCGAGCGACACGGTGCCCGCCCCCGCCATCTCGGTGCCGACCACGGTCAGCCCGGCGGCGACGGCGGCAGCGGTGGCGGTGCGCGGCTCGCCCAGATTGTCGACCACGACGGTGATCGGCGCGTCGAAGGCCAGCACCGCGTCGATGTTGCGCCGCTGATGCGCCGGGTCGGCCGCCGGCTCGACGATCGCGCTGGGCAGGATGTCGAGCGACGAGCCGCCGGAATGGAGGTCGAGGAACGCGTCGCCGCGCGGCAGCAGCACACCCTGAACATAGGCCGAGATCTGCCGGGTGATGGTGCCGGCCGGGTCGCCCGGGAAGGTGCGGTTGAAATTCAGCCCGTCGACCGGCGAGGTCCGCTTGCCGGCCACCACCGCCGGCAGGTTGATCGCCGGGATCAGGATCAGCCGGCCCTGGATCGTGCCGGGGTCGAGGTCGCGGATGATCTCGCCGAGGGTGATCGGCCCCTCATATTCGTCGCCGTGGTTGCCGCCCTCGAGGATCACGGTCGGCCCGGTGCCGTTGGCGATCACCGCGAGCGGGATGCGCACCGTGCCCCAGGCGTCGTCGTCCGGCGATTGCGGGATGTGGAAGAAGCCGACCTGCCGGCCCGGCTTGTCGAAGTCGATATCGGTGAAGGCCGTGCTGCGCCGCACGGCCGGCCCGGCCCTGCTCGATCCCACCGCCACGGTCTCAATGCTTTCCACCGCGATGCCTCCCTGCGCCTGTCGCCGCTGCTGATGAAACACCATCTCGCCGCGCCCCCGCCAGCGACGACCTTCCCTGAATACGATGAACGGGCTTGCACTCATCTCCATTATCGATATCGTTATCAATATCGATAATTCGAGTCAGGGAGCGAGATGCTCGCCATCGCGCAGGACGGCATGCGGCCCGGCAAGAGCGCGGAGGTCTTCGACGGCCTCAAGCGCATGATCATGCTGGGCGAGGTGGCGCCCGGGATCGCCCTGCTCGAGCTCGAGCTGGCGCAGCGCTTCCAGTGCAGCCAGGGCACGGTGCGCGAGGCGCTGCTGGCGCTGCAGGAGGAGGGGCTGGTGCATCGCCTGCCGCACCGAGGCACGCGGGTGGCCGACTGCACCGAGGATGAGGCCGTCGAGATGTTCCGGCTGCGCCACGGCATCGAGACCCGTGGCATCGCCCGCGCCCTGCGCCGCCCCGACCCCGCGCTGCTGCCGGACCTGACCGCCCTGATCGAGGGCATGGAGGCGAAGGCGCTGGCCGGCGACGAATACGGCCAGACCGAGCTGGACCGCGCCTTCCACCGCCGGCTGTTCCGGGCCGCGGGCCTGCCGGCGGTGGAGCCGCTGCTGCACCGCTGCATCCTGCACAACCACCGCTTCAAGATCACCCGCAGCGGCGAGCGGCGCGACCTGACGGCCACGGCCCGGCGGCACTGGAGCATCGTCGAGGCGCTGGCCGCGCGGGACGAGGCCGCGGCGGTGGCCGCCATCGGCCATCACATCGAGACCATCGTCGATGTCGGCCCGTCGATCTTCGGCGCCGCACCCGAAGGACCCAAGGCATGACCGGCTTCGATCCGAACGACGCCCCGAACCCGGAGATGGCGGCGATCATGGCACGGCTCGCCGCCGAGGACGGGCACCTGCCAGACCCGATGACACTGCCGGCCGCCGAGGGCCGGGCGCAGGCGGAGGCGGGCAATACCCGCTGGAATCGGGACCTGCCGCCGATGGAGACAGCCGAGCTGACGCTGCCTGGCGGCATCGCCCCCCGCCCGGCCCGGCTGTTCCGGCCGCCAGCGGCGCGCGGGGCGATCCTGTACATCCATGGCGGCGGCTGGGCCTTCTGCAGCCTCGACACCCATGACCGGGCGATGCGCTGCCTGGCCGAGGCCACGGGCATGGCCGTGATCGGCATCGATTACCGCCTGGCGCCCGAGCATCCCTACCCCGCCGGGCTGGACGATTCCGTGGCGGCCTGGCGGGCGCTGCCGGAAGTGCTGGCGGAGCATGGACTTTCCGGCCCGGTCGGCGTCTCGGGCGATTCCGCCGGCGCCAACCTGGCGCTGGCGCTGATGCTGCACGAGCAGGCCGCCGGCCGGATGCCGCCGGAGTTCGGGCTGCTGTTCTACGGCGTCTACGCCGTCGACCACGAGACCGACTCCCACCGGCGCTTCGGTCCCGGCGGCTACGGCCTGACCACCGCCAAGATGATCCGGTACCGCGACTGGTACGCGCCCGATCCCGCCACATGGGGAGAGCCGGCGGTCTCGCCGCTGGCGGCATCGGACGCCGCGCTGCGGGCGCTGCCGCCGCTCTACCTCAACGCCGCCGGGCTGGACCCGCTGCTCGGCGACACGCTCGCGCTCGGGGACCGGCTGCACGGGCTCGGCCGGGCCGATCCGGTGCGGGTGCATCGCGGCGTCATCCACGGCTTCATGCAGATGACGAGCGCTCTGGCGGAGGCCCGAACCGCCTTCGCCGAAGCCGGGGCCTGGGCCCGGCAGTTCAACGAAAACGCATAAACGGAGGAGGAAACGTCATGAGGAAGATGCGAGGGCCGGCCCTGGTCGCGCTGCTGGCGCTGGCCGCGGGAACGGCACAGGCCGAGAGCACGGTCCGCTTCTGGTACCATTTCGACAATCCGGACAATCCGGTGGCGGACCTGGTCGCCAAGTTCGAGGCGGCCAATCCGGGGGTCAAGGTCGAGGCCGAGAACATCCCCTGGAACAGCTATTACGACAACCTCTACACCGCGATCGCCGGCGGCAACGCGCCGGATGCGGCGATGGTGAAGCTGTTCGCCCAGCCGCGGCTGGTGGAGATGGGCGCGCTGGAGCCGATCGACGACCGGGTCGCCGGCTGGGACGGCAAGGCCGACCTGCAGGACGACCTGCTGAAGATCAATGGCGGGCCGGACGGCAAGCAGTACTACCTGCCGGTGCAGTACGTCGTCTCCTACCTGTACTACCGGGCCGATCTGTTCGCCGAGGCCGGGCTGCAGCCGCCGAAGACCTGCGACGATTTCGCCAAGGCGGCCAAGGCGCTGACCCGCGACACCAATGGCGATGGCCAGCCGGACATCTGGGGCTTCGGCTTCCGCGGCGGCAAGGGCGGTTACGACCATTGGGGACCCTTCGTGCTGTCGGCCGGCGCCAAGTTCGAGAAGGGCGGGCTGACCACACCGCAAGTGGTCGCCGCCAACACCTGGCTGGTCGATCTCTACCGCAACCAGAAGCTGTTCCCGCCCTCGGCCCCGAATGACGGGTTCCAGGAGATCATCGCCGCCTTCCAGCAGGGCCGCACGGCGATGACGATCCACCATATCGGCTCCTCCGCCGGCATGGTGAAGGCGCTGGGCGACAAGGTCTCCGCCGTGCCGGTGCCGGAGTGCAACGGCGGCCGCTGGACCTCCTATGGCGACGAATCCCTGGCCGTTCTGTCCTCGGCCGAGGACAAGGACGCGGCCTGGAAGTGGATCGCCTTCCTGGCCAGCGGCGACGCCAATGTCGAGTTCAACAAGGCGACCGGCCAGCTGCCGGTGACCAAGAGCGGCGCGGCGAACTGGACGCTGCACGAGAAGCGCTTCGTCGACGCCACGGTGCAGTCCCTGCCCTTCGCCCACAGCCTGCCCGCCGTCTCGCAGACCGCGGATTTCGTCAACACTGTGTGGCCGGCGGCGATGCAGCGGGCCCTGACCGGCGAGATCACGCCGGAGCAGATGATGCAGGAGATCGAGCAGCTCTACGCCCCTTGAGGCGAGGACGGGATTGATGTCGATGACCCTGGCGACGGCACAGAGGGCCCCGGTCCGCGGCAAGGCGCGGACCCGGATCCTGCCCTATGTGCTGCTGAGCCCGGCGGTGCTGGTCACGCTGCTGATCGTGTTCCTGCCGATGCTGCAGGCGCTGGTGCTGAGCCTGCACGACTTCGTGCTGTTCCGGCCGACCCAGATGCCCTTCGCCGGGCTCGGCAACTTCGCCAAGGCGCTGGCCGACCCGGTGTTCTGGACCTCGCTGCAGCACACCGCGCTCTGGGTCGGGATCACGGTCCCGGCCCAGCTGCTGCTCGGCCTCGTCACCGCGCTGCTGCTGAACCAGCGCTTCTGGTGGCGGCCGCTGGCGCGGGCCGTGGTCATCATTCCCTGGGCCCTGCCCAGCGTCGTCATCGCCCTGATGTGGCGCTGGATCTACGACCCCAATGCCGGGGTGCTGAACGACGTGCTGGTGCGCCTCGGCATGCTGCAGGGCGCCTTCCCCTGGCTGGCCGATCCCGGCACCTCGCTCTACGCCATCATCCTGACCCTGACCTGGCAGGGCTTCCCGTTCTTCGCGGTGATGATCCTGGCCGGGCTGCAGGCGGTGCCGCGCGACCTGTACGAGGCGGCGGCGATCGACGGCGCCACGCCCTGGCAGCAATTCTGGCGCATCACCCTGCCCTCGATCGCCGGGGTGATCGCGACCGCGGCGCTGCTGCGGCTGATCTGGGTCGCCAACTCGATCGACGTCATCTTCGTCATGACCGGCGGCGGACCGGGCTACGCCACCCATACCCTGCCGCTCTATGCCTTCATCAAGGCCCGGACCAATCTCGACTTTGGCTATGGCTCGGCGCTGGCGGTGATCTTCACCCTGCTGCTGGCCGGCTTCGTCCTGGTCTATCTGCGGCGCACGACGAGGGCGATGGACTGATGGTCACCCGCAGCTCCCTTTGGCACCGTGTCGCCCTGATCCACCTGCCGATGCTGCTGATCGCGGTCTTCGCGCTGGGGCCCTATCTGTGGATGGCGCTGACCTCGCTGACGCCGCCGGACGACATCGTCGGCCGCGGCGTCGCCGTCGACCCGTCGGCCTGGACCACCGCCAGCTACGAGCGGCTGTTCGGCCGCACCAGCTTCCTGCTGAACATGGGTCACAGCCTGATCGTGGCGCTGGGCACGGTCGTGGTCGGTCTGACGCTCAGCGTCACCGCCGCCTACGCCTTCTCGCGCTTCCGCTTCGCCGGGCGCCGGCTGCTGATGGTCCAGTTCCTGGTCATCAACATGTTCCCGGTCGTGCTGCTGATCCTGCCGCTGTTCGTGCTGATGCGGCGGCTCGGCCTGCTCGACACCCATGTCGCGCTGATCATCGCCAACGCCACCGTCGCCATCCCCTTCGCCATCTGGATGATGACCAGCTACATCGACGCCATCCCGAAGAGCCTGGACGAGGCGGCGATGACCGATGGCTGCTCGCGGCTCGGCGCGCTGTGGCGGGTGATCCTGCCGCTGTGCGGCCCCGGCCTGGTGGCGACCGGCATCTACATCTTCATCACCGCCTGGAACGAATACCTGTACGCCCTGACGCTGGGCGGCCGCAGCGTCCGCACCATGACCGTGGCGATCCAGACCCTGATCGGCGAGTACCAGATCGAATGGGGCCTGCTGACCGCCGGCGGCGTGGTCGGCGCCCTGCCCGCCACCATCCTGTTCCTGCTCGTCCAGAAACGCCTGATCGGCGGCCTGACCCAAGGCGCCGTGAAGGGATGACCGACCCTCGACCGAAAGTGATCCCGACAATGCCGAACCCGATCGGCCTGATCTCCATGCAGGTCGCGCGCCCCTTCACCGCCGAGCATTTCGGCTGGTTCGAGCGGATCCGCGCCATGGGCTACGACTTCATCGAGCTCCTGGTGCCGGAACCGGGCGAGCTGGACCTCGCCGAGACCCGCCGGGCGCTGGAAGGGGCCGGCCTCTCGGTCGTCCTCGCCGCCCGGGTCAATCTGCAGCGCAACCTGACCGGCGACGATGCCGGCGCGCGCGAGGCCGGGGTCGAGTATCTGCGCTACGCCGCGAACTGCGCCGAGGCGCTGGGCGCCCGCATCGTCGGCGGCCCGCTCTACGGCAACCCGCTGGTCTTCGCCGGGCGGCCGCCGGCGCCGGTGCCGGAGGATCTGCGCCTGCGCCGGCAGGATTGGTGCGTCGACGGGCTGCGCCGGGCCGCCGACGCCGCGCGCGACCATGGGGTGGTGCTGGCGGTCGAGCCGCTGAACCGGTTCGAGACCGACATCCTGTGCACCACCCGCCAGGGGCTGGAGTTGATCCACCGGGTCGGCCGGGCGGAGGTGCGGCTGATGCTCGACACCTTCCACATGCATATGGAGGAGGCCGACATCGCCGAGGCCATCCGCCTGGCCGGCGACCGCTTCGTCCATTTCCAGGCCAACGAGAACCACCGCGGCTTCGTCGGCACCGGCGCCACCGACTGGGTGGCGGTGGCGCGGGCGCTGGTCGATGTCGGCTATGAGGGGCCGATCTCGGTCGAGCCGTTCCGCCGCGACGACGACCGCTTCGGCGTGCCGATCGCGCAATGGCGGCCGCCGCATGAGGACGAGACCGGGAAGCTGACGCAGAGCCTGGCCCTGCTGCGCGGCGCGCTGGCGATGGGAGGGCACCGGCGATGACGCTGAAAATCGGCTGGATCGGCTGCGGCACCCATGCGAGCCAGATGCTGCTGCCGCAGCTGCTGCGGCAGGATGTCGAGCTGGCGGCGCTGTGCGATGTCGACGGCGCCAATCTGGCCCGCGCCGCCCGCCAGTTCGGCGTCCGTGCCGCCTATGCCGACCATCGCGACCTGCTGGCCCATCCCGGGCTGGACGCGGTCGGCATGGCGGTCGGCCCCGCGGCGCATCACGCCATCGGCCTCGCCGCCTTGGCCAAGGGCCTGCCGGTGTTCATGGAGAAGCCGCCCGGCGGCACCGCCGCCCAGGCCGAGGAGCTGCTGGCGGCGTCGGAGCGCGCCGGCAAGCCGCTGGTGCTGGGCTTCATGAAGCGCTGGTCAATCGGCAACCGCATCGCCGGCAACATCGTCCGCGGCGGCGAGTTCGGCCCGGTGCTGGGCTTCTACGGCTCCTACATGACGGCACCGACCTATTTCCGCGGCGCGGTCGACTACTCCGGCTTCTTCCTGCATCACTGCGTCCATTACATGGACCTGCCGGCCTTCCTGGCGGCTTCGCCGATCCGCGAGATCTCGGCCCGCAAGGTCGAGAACGGGCCGGGGCGCCTGCTGATGCACATCGCGCTGGGCTTCGACAGCGGCGCCATCGGCACCGTGGTCATGGGCACGGTGCAGTCGCGCGGCACGCCGATGGAGTTCGTCCAGATCATGGGCGACCACCGCCGGCTGGAGGTGCGCAACGTGATCGACGTGACCTATTACCGCGACCCGGCCTTCAAGACCCAGGACCTCGGCGCCACCCTGTCCGGCGGCGAGGACGCCCTGACCTGGTCGCCCAACTTCACCGCCGCCGCAAACGAGGACGTGAAGGGCTACCACGCCCTGCTGGAGGTGACGCTGAAAGCCTTCCGCGGCGAGGCGGCCGACGACGCCCCCACCATCCGCGACGGCGTCACCGCCATGCGGCACCTGGAGACGCTACGCCGCCAGGTCGAGGGGTAGTGCCGACGATCCAAGAGATTGATCCGTCATGGAAAGGAACCGCAGAGTCGATCTCGTGAGTCCGCCGCGCCGCCGCCTCCGGTTCATCCCCCACCGGTCCCCAGGTCATCGGAATGCCCGGCCTTCACGCGAGGCCATTGAACGATGGGACGATCGCCGACGCGATAGAAATCCTCGCCCTCCCACCGCGGCCAGCCGGCCGGAGAGTCCTCCCACGGCTCCTGCCGCCCATAGACCGTGAGATCGAGCAGGGCATAGCTGTTGCCCACCACCTCGACGCCGCGCTGCGTTGTCCAGTAGGTCTCGAACACATCGGATCCCTGCCGCAGGTAGCAGACGACGTGCATCATGCCCACCCGACGCCCGACCAGGAGCGTCTCGAGCGGGTCCCGGTCGGCCGCGTACCAGGGCATCTTCCAGCCCATGAAGTCGCGGTACCGCGCGCTCTCCTCGTACGGACCCTGGCAGATCGTGGCGTAGGTGACGTCCCGGGACTGCAGGAAGGACAGCTCGCGGACCTGCGATGTGTAGAGGGTGCAGCCCTCGCACTGCTGCGCCGCCGGGCGGCCGGCGTTCCACATGAAGTAGTAGGCGATGAGGATCCGGCGTCCCTCGAACGCATCCAGCAGCGTCACCGGGCCATGGTCGCCGGTGAGCGGCGTGGCGCCGTCCACCTCGACCATGGGCCGTCGCCGGCGGGCGGCCGCAAGGGCATCGCCTTCCCTCGTGTAAGCCTTCTCTCGAACCCGCAAGGCGTCCATCTCCGCCTGGAAGGTGCTGCGATCGACGATCCTGGGCGCGGCAGGGCGCTCTCGCTTGGTGTCATTCATCATCTCGCTCTCCCTTTCTTGACCTGGCAGGTCGTGGAGAAAGAGTAGCGCCGGACGTCGAAGCGGTAAGAGTGACAAGTATGGCGGGATTATATGCGGCGGCGCCTACCATCGAGAGATATGGGATCAGTCGATCGCCTCGATGCCTTGCGCCTTCAGGCGTTCGAGATGGTCCTTCATTTCTTTCAGCCGTTCGGGCGAGTGGCCTTGCCATTCCGTGACTTCACCTGTGACCCGAAGCGGGTCGCGGGACCGGTAGGACTTCGTCGGATTGCCGGGAAATTTCTTATCCGTCAGGTTGGGATCGTCCGCGATCGGGCCGGTCGGCTCCACGATGTAGATCCTTTCCCGTCCCTCGCCGGCGGCCAGCTCAGCGCCCCAGATGGCTGCGTCGAGCGTGCCGGTGAGATAGACCCAGGACGCCTGCTTCCGCGCGCCGTAATTGGAGCTGTAGCCGGCCGCGATCAGGTCTCCCGGTTTCAGGTCGGCCCGGGTGCCGTGATAGAATTGCTGCGGGGTCGTGTCGTCGGTGACGGTCATCGGTTCGCTGTCCTTCCTCCTGCCGAGCGTCGGAGTGCCGGAGATACGGCTCGGCGTTGTCACCCGTTCCGGGCTGAGGCTCCGGAAGGAGTGCTAGAATCGTTAGCCGACCGAAACTTCGCCCATCCCAGACCGCCATCCTGTCGCCGCCGAAGAGTGGACATCACCCGATTCGACCCGTTGGAGACACGCGAACTGTGGCGCAAGGTGAGACGATGAAGATCCAGCAGAGCACCATGGACCATGTTGAGTCGTGGGCGCGGTTACGTGCCGCACTTTGGCCGGACTATTCTGTCCAACACCATCGGAACGACGTCGTTCGCACTTTCCTGGCCGGAGATGGCCGAGCTGTCGCGTTCATCTGTGAAACCGATGAAGGCGAAGTGATCGGATTTGCTGAAGCCTCGCTGCGCAGTGATTACGTCAATGGGTGCAAGACCTCTCCCGTTCTCTTCCTTGAAGGAATCTATGTCCTGCCCGGCCACAGGCAAAAGGGCGCGGCACGACTGCTCTGCGACGCGATTGCCGAATGGGGCAAGTCTATCGGCTGTACCGAGTTCGCATCCGACGCCCTGTTGGACAACGTCGTGAGCCACAAGTTTCACGCGGCACTGGGTTTCGAGGAGACAAGACGCGTCGTCTTCTTTCGCAAAAGCCTGTAGGGCCACTCTCCCCCGACCCGGACTGCCTGGGTCGCAGCCATTCGCCCAAAAGCGGTCGTCACCCACGGCGCTGCATAGCGGACATGACCGATCCGGGCCCGAAGCCGACACCAGGCGCGTCGTCGATCATCACGGTTTTCGAAACAAGCGGTCCGATGCGAAGCCTAATCCGACCGAAGGCCCTAGTTCTGCATCGGTAGCAAAGAGGTGATAGAGGCCATAAGCTCGTCCGGAGTGTACGGTTTGGGAAGGAACACTCCGCCCTCAACCATCAGCGCCTGCATCCCATCTGTCATGGCCTGCCCGGAGGTGTAGAGCACCTTCAATTCCGGTCGCCGTTCGCGCGCGGTGCGTGCCAGATCGAATCCGTCCGGCGGTTTTCCAAGGTTGATATCGGTGAAAAGAAGATCGATCGGCGCTTCGCTCTCGATAAGCGCAAGAGCCTCGATGCCATTGTGTGCGGTCAAGGTCGAGTGTCCCAAGGCGGCGATGAATCCTTCCGCTAACGCGAGGATTGTGGGTTCGTCCTCCGCGATCAGGGTCGTTGTCATCCGGCGGCCCCTCCTGGGTGGCCGGAGCAGAAACGCGCGGAACGAGGATTTGTGCCGCCAGCGCGCTTGGACGGGTACCGAGAACAGCCGTCTGTGACTGAGCCCGGCCTACGCTTTCCATCCGATGCCGCCGGGCTGCCTCAGGCGACGATGCCGAAAGCCGCCACGGGCCGGCCGTCCTCTCGATCACGTGCGTCCTACGCCATGCGCGAGGTCCGCATCCGGGCAAGGATGGGTCGCCGGAAATGTCCACTTCGGGAGGCCGGGTGGCTTCCCGTCCTCGCTGAAACAGGCGGCGACGGCCAAGCTTGGCACCTGCGGGCGGCGGTCCTCTGGCCCCTATCCGCGTCTCGCCGCAACGGCTGATGCGCCCGCCTCACCCACCCCCGTTGCCCGACCCCGGCGCGACCAGGGGCAGGATCACGGCGAAGCGGGTGCCCCGCCCCGGCGCGGACTCGACCGTGATCTGGCCGCCCAGGCTGGCCGTCACCAGGTTGTAGACGATGTGCAGCCCCAGGCCGCTGCCGCCGGTGCCGCGGCGGGTGGTGAAGAACGGGTCGAAGATCCGGCCGATATTCTCCGGCGGAATGCCCACCCCGTCATCGGAGAAATCCAGGATGACCCGGCCCGGCTGCGGCCCCGGCGCCACCAGCAGCGTCACCGAGCCGGCCCGGCCCTCGGGAAAGGCGTGGGCCAGGGCGTTGATGACGAGGTTGGTGACCACCTGGGACACCGCGCCCGGGAAGCTGTCCATGACGATGCCGGACGGGCAGCGCAGCGTCACGCTGTGCTGCGTGCGCCGATAGTTGGGGCCGAGGCTGACCAGCACGCCTTCGAGATAATCGCCGAGATCGAAGCTGCGGCGCTCGGCGCTGGTCTGGTCGACCGCCACCTGCTTGAACTCGCGGATCAGGCCGGCCGCGCGCTCCAGGTTCGACAGCAGCAGCCGCGACACCTCCCCCGCCCGGTCGACGAAGCGCTCCAGCTCGGACCGGCGGATCTGGCCGCCGGCGACCACCGCGGCGAAGCTGCGCGCCCGCTCCTCCAGATGCGAGGCGGCGGTCAGGGCGGTGCCGACCGGCGTGTTGATCTCATGCGCCACGCCGGCCACCAGCTGGGCCAGCGACGCCATCTTCTCCGCCTGCACCAGCTCGGCCTGGGTGCGGCGCAGGTCGGCGACGGTGCCCTGCAGCTGTTCGTTGACCCGGACATATTCGGCCGTCCGCTCCTCGACCCGGCGCTCCAGGTCGGCGGCGCTGCGGCGCAGATCCTCGTCCATGCGGCCGCGCTCGATCGCGGCGCCGATCAGGCTGGCGGCCGATTTCAGCACGTCGATCTCGTCCGGCAGCCAGGAGCGTCCTTCGTCGCGGACGTCGTCGAAGCCCATGGTGCCCCACCAGCGGCCGCCGAACAGGATCGGCACCTTGAGGTTGGAGCGCACGCCCTGGCGCCGCAGCTCCATCTGCTCCAGCTCGCTGCCGATATTCCAGCCGCTGAGCGCGGCGACGCCGGTCATGCGCTCGTCGATCAGCGCCTGCAGCACGGCCGGGTCGCCGGGCAGCGGGTGCTCCTGCATCTTCGGGTCGTCGATCAGCGCCGGCACGCCGTCCGCCACCCATTCGTAGCTGTAGACGCTGGTGAAGCCGCCGCCCGGCAGGTCGCGAACCTCGAAGATGTAGGTCCGGTCGGTGCCGGTGGCCCGCCCCAGCCGGGCCAGCATCTCCTGGATGCCGGCCCGCCAGGTGCTGCGCCCGATGATCTGGGTCGCGGCATAGCCGATCGCGTCCAGCATGGCGGTGCGGCGGGCGTTGTCCGCCAGCATCGCGGCCAGCCGCCGTTCGCTGTCGCTGACCACGGCCTCGCGCCGCTTGATGTCGGTGATGTCGACATGGATGCCGACGATGCCGCCCTCATGCGTCGGCCGTTCGGTCATGCGGATCCAGCGGCCGTCGGCCAGCGGCATGTCCAGCGGCGGGGCGTCGCCGCGATGGTGCCGCAGCCGTCGTCCCATCCAGTCGACGACTTCGCCGGACTGGGCGTAGAGGCCGCGTTCGATCGCCGTCTCGATCAGCGTCCGGAACGGCGTTCCGGGCCGCAGATCGCCCTCGGCCAGGCCGTACAGGCGGCAATAGGCGTCGTTCCACAGCACCAGCCGGTCCTCGGCGTCGAACAGCACGAAGCCGTCATGCACCGACTCGATCGCATCGGTCATGCGCAGGCGCAGCCCGTCCAGCTCGGCCTTGGCGTCGATCCGGGCGGTCACGTCCTGCCAGATCATCAGCGCGCCGCCATCGTCCTGGCGCCGCTCCTCGAACTGCAGCCAGCGCCCGTCGCGGTCGCGCAGCACCGCCGGTTCGTGCGGAGTCGCGTCCGGCTGGGGCACGGCCAGCAGCCGCTCGGCCCGCGGCGCCTCGCCCGGGGCCAGGACCGCATCGGCCAGCAGCCGGATGTGGTCGGCCCGGGTGCTGCCGGACCGGAACTGCCCGACCAGCGCCGGGAACAGCACGCTGGCGGCCCGATTGGCGCTCTGGAACGTGCCGTCGCCGGCATAGCGGATCAGGCCGACATCGACCGCGGTGATCGCCTCCTTCAAGGCACCGCCGTCATGGCGCGACGTCACGTCGGTGAAGAGCTTGAGCAGCCGGCCATCGGGCAGGCGCCTGACCTCGAGCGACAGCCAACGCCCATCCCTGCACTGCCGGGTATAAGTGCCGGGTGGGTTGCGATGGCGCTCCAGCGCGGCGGCGACGTGGCGGTCGATGAACGGGCGTTCGGCCGGCTCCAGATGGGTCTCGAAGAAGCGGCGCACCGTGGCGTCACCGGGCAGGCCCGGGCGCAGCAGGTCGGCTTCCTCGGGAAACAGCTTCAGATAGGTGTCGTTCCACGCCAGGAGGCGGTCCTCGGCATCGAGCAGGCAGAAGCCGGCGCCGAGGATGGCGGCGACGGCATCGAGCACCGGATCGAGGACCGGTCTCGACGGCGGCGGCTCTTCCGATCGGCTGGCGGCCGTCACGCTGATACCGTCCTTCCGCACGCGCCCGACACCCAGTTGCAAGGTGCCCCGCCGGCTGGGGCGATACAGACGATACCAAAAACCCGGCGGCGCGACATGAAGCTGATACGCGGCGGCGCCATGATGCGACCAGCAGCCGGGGTCATCCGGCGCCACATCAACCGGGGGTTTACCATGTTCCGCATCGTCCTGCCCATCGTCGCCCTGACCGCGGCCTTCCTGCATTCACCGCTGCCGGCCCTGGCCCAGGGCAGCGTCACCGGCACCTACCAGGTCGACGGCACCAACCCCAACGGCGGCAAGTATTCGGGCGTGGCCGAGGTCGAGGCCACCGGCGACACCTATGTCATCACCTGGACCGTCGCGGGCGACAAGTCGGTGGGCCGCGGCGTGTTCCTGGACAAGACCCTGGCGGTCGGCGGCGTGCTGGGCAATGGCGGCTTCGTCTTCGCTATGGCGCCGAAGAACGGCCACCTCGAAGGCGTCTGGGCCGACATGCAGAACGGCACCACGCTGGGCGCCGAGATCTGGACCCGGGTCAAATAGGGATCTAGCGGTGTCGACAGGCGTCGAGCGACGCTGCACGGCCCCGCAAGACATGGCATACTGGATCATGTGCGAGCCGGTCGGGTTCGGGCCTTCCGACCGGTCCTTTCGGGACCAATGCATGATCCAGCCACATATCGCGGTGGTCGACGACGATGCGTTCCAGCGCCGGGTGCTGGAGGAGTACCTGTCGCGCCAGGGCTATCGCGTCAGCGGGGCCGAGAGCGGCGCGGAACTGCGGGCGCTGCTGGCGCGCCGCGATCCGGTCGACCTGATCCTGCTGGACGTGCAGAYGCCGGGCGAGGACGGCTTCGCCGTCGCCCGGTTCCTGCGGGAGCGCGGCAACGTCGCGATCATCATGGTCACGGCGGCGTCCGACACGGTGGACCGCGTCGTCGGCCTTGAGACCGGGGCCGACGACTATGTCGTCAAGCCCTACGAGCCGCGCGAACTGGCGGCCCGGATCAAGAGCGTGCTGCGCCGCAGCGGACGAAACGGGGCGCCGCCGCCCGCCAACGGGCGCCTGCGCTTCGGCCGCTGCATCCTGGACCTCGACGCCCGCCGGCTGACCACGCTGGACGGCGAGGGGGTCGCCCTCGCCGCCTCGGAATTCGCGCTGCTCAAGGTGTTCGCCCAGCATCCCAACCAGGTGCTCAGCCGCGATCGCCTGCTCGACCTGACCAGCAATCGCGAGATGGAACCCTTCGACCGGTCGATCGACCTGCGGATCACCCGGATCCGCCGCAAGATCGAGGCGGATCCCAGCAAGCCGGAAGTGATCCGGACGGTGCGGGGCGCCGGATACATGTATGCCCCTGACGGGGACTGATCTGGGACGGCCGGGCTACGCACCAGCGACGAAGGGGGACGGGATGACGGAGACGCCAGAGGATTTCCTGGTGCTGGACGACGCGCCGGACGAGGCGGCCGCGCCATCGGAGCCGTGGCGCGTGCTGGTCGTCGACGACGATGCCGAGGTGCATCAGATCACCCGGCTGGTGCTCGACGGCTTCACCTTCTCCGGGCGCGGCGTCGCGCTGATCGACGCCTATACGGCGGCCGAGGCGATGGAGATCCTGCGCCGGACCCAGGACGTGGCGCTGATCCTGCTGGACGTGGTGATGGAGACGGAGGATTCCGGCCTGCGCTTCGCCCGCTGGGTGCGGGAGGAGCTGGGCAACGCCACCACCCGCATCGTGCTGCGCACCGGCCAGCCCGGCCAGGCGCCGGAGCAGGACGTGATCCTGGCCTACGACATCAATGACTACAAAGCCAAGACCGAGCTGACCCAGACGCGGCTGCTGACCACCATGGTGTCGGCGCTGCGCGCCTATCAGCAGATCCGCGCCATCGAGGACGGGCGGGCGAAGCTGGCCCAGGCCAACGACGCCCTGGAGCACACGGTGGCCCACCGGACGGCGGCGCTGCGCGAGAGCGAGCGGCTGCTGCGCGACATCCTGGACCGCAGCCCGATCAGCATCGCCATCTACGGCCGGGACGGCAACTTCCTGTTCGCCAACCAGCGCCATCTCGACCTGTTCGGCTTGGCCGGCCAGGCCGCGTTCCGCCGCAATCCGCGCAGCCTCTATGCCGACCCGGGCGACGCCGCCCGGCTGGAGGCCGCGCTGCGCGAGACCGGCCAGGTGCAGGATGCCGAGGTCGAGTTCCGCACCGGCCAGGGCGGCCGCTTCTGGGGCCTGCTGTCGCTCGAGCGCATCGTCTTCGAAGGCCAGTCCGGCACCATCGCCTGGACCTACGACATCACCGAGCGGCGGCTGGCCGAGCAGGTGATGGCCGAGGCCCGGCAGGCGGCCGAGACCTCGGCCCGGGCCAAATCCGAATTCCTGGCGGTGATGAGCCATGAGATCCGCACCCCGATGAACGGGGTGCTGGGGATGCTGGAGGTGCTGGAGCAGTCGCGGCTGGACGACGGCCAGCGCCAGTCGCTGCAGGTGATCCGGGAGTCGGCCCGCACGCTGCTGCGCATCGTCAACGACATCCTCGACTTCTCGAAGATCGAGGCCGGCCGGCTCGAGCTGGAATGGACGCCCGTGTCGATCAGCGTCGCGATCGACGGCGTGATCAGCGCGCTGAGCCCCCAGGCCCGCGACAGGGGCCTGACCCTGCAGGGCGCGACCGATCCGGCGATCCCCGAACTGCTGCTGGTCGATCCCGTCCGGCTGCGCCAGATCCTGCTGAACCTGGCCGGCAACGCGATCAAGTTCACCGAGACCGGCGGCGTCCGGATCGAGGCGTCGCTGGCCCGGCGGGCCGCCGGCCGCGCCCGCATCGCCATCGCCGTGATCGACACCGGCATCGGCATCAGCCCGGCCCAGCAAAGCCGGCTGTTCCAGCCCTTCGCGCAGGCCGATGCCTCGACCACGCGCCGCTTCGGCGGCACCGGGCTGGGCCTGTCGATCGCCCGCCGGCTGGCCACCATGATGGGGGGCGACATCTCGATCGACAGCGAGGCCGGCCGGGGCGCGACCTTCCGGGTCACGCTCGATCTCGCCATCGCCCAGGCGGCGGACCAGCCGCCGGAGCTGGCCCGGGCCACGCTGCCCGGCGAGGCGGATCTGGACCAGGCGCGCCGCGACGGCCGCTTGGTGCTGGTGGTCGACGATCACCCGGTGAACCGTCAGGTGCTGGTCCGGCAGCTGCAGCTGCTGGGCTGCGCCGCCGACACCGCCGCCGATGGCGAGGAGGCGCTGTCGGCCTGGGCCGCCGGGTCCTATGCCATGGTCCTGACCGACTGCCACATGCCGGTGGTGGACGGCTTCGAGCTGACCCGGCGGGTCCGCGAGGCCGAAGCCGCGCCCAATGGTGCCACCAGAGGCGCTCGGCGCCGGATCCCGATCGTCGCCGTCACCGCCAATGTCCTGGCCGGCGAAGCCGAGCGCTGCCGCGCCGCCGGGATGGACGACTATATCGGCAAGCCGGTGCAGCTGGCCCGGCTGCAGGAGGTGCTGCAGCGCTGGATGCCGGTGGCCGGGTCCGAGGCGGCGGCCGTTCCCGCGGATACGGCGGCCGCGGTCGACCCGAAGGCCCTGGCCGGCCTGTTCGGCGACGACACCGGGACCATCGCCACGATGCTGGCGGATTTCGTCGCCACGGCCCGGGCATCGGCCATGGTGATCCAGGCCGCCGTCGCCGACGGCCGGGCGGCCGATATCGTGGCCGAGGCGCATCGCCTGAAGGGCTCCGCCCGCATCGTCGGTGCCGGGGTCCTAGGCGACGCCGCGGAGGCGCTGGAGCACGGCGTCAAGGCACAGGCCGCCGATTTGGCCGACCGTGCCGACCGCATCGTGGCCGAGCTGCGGCGGGTCGAGGCCGAGATCGCCGGCCGCGGCTGAGTCCGGCCGCGATACCAACGATACAAATCTCCCAGTTTCGCGACATCCTGGCGATACGTCCGGCGGCTACTGTCCCTGCAGGCCGCCGCATCGGACGGCCCGATCCGGAAGGGGCATTCAAGTGACGGTCTTCAACGGCGACGACAACGACAACATCATCAACGGCTCGGCCGACATGGATTCGATCTTCGGCAACGGCGGCAACGACCAGATCTTCGGCGATGCCGGCGCCGACTTCGTCCTTGCCGGCTCGGGCAACGACCTGGTCAATGGTGGTGCCGACAATGATTTCATCAGCGGCAACGACGGCGACGACACCCTGAACGGCGATGCCGGCAATGATACGTTGCAAGGGAATGACGGCGCCGACACGCTGAACGGCGGCGACGGCCTCGACTCTCTCGAAGGCGGCGCCGGCGCCGACATCCTCAATGGCGGGGCCGGCATCGACGACGTCACCTACGCCACGAGCTCGGCCGGGGGCGTGACGGTGACGATCGGCGGCGGAGTGGGCTCCGGCGGCGACGCACAGGGCGACGTGATCGGCGCCGATGTTGAGAACATCGAGGGCACCAATGCCTTCGACGACGTCCTGACCGGATCGGACGCGGACAACACGCTGATCGGTTCGGGCGGCAACGACATCCTCAATGGCCTCGGCGGGATCGATACTCTCACCGCCGGCAGCGGCGATGACGACGTCACGGGCGGCGCGGGCGACGACCTGATTCATGGCGATAGCGGCAACGACGTTCTCGACAGTGGAGATGGTTCAGACATCATTTACGGCGATGACGGGGACGATTTCGTGCATGGCGGCGCCGGGGCGGACATCCTTGACGGCGGCGCTGGCGTCGACACCCTGACCTATTTCGACAGCGCTGACGGCGTCATCGTCGGCCTGTTGTACTCGAGCGGGACCGGCGGCGACGCGGCAGCCGACCTGATCAGCGGGTTCGAAGCCCTCATCGGCTCGGCTGGCTTCGGCGACACCCTGGAAGGCGATGGCGGCGCCAACCGGCTTGTCGGCCTGGGTGGCGACGATATCCTGTCTGGTCTGGCCGCCGATGACGTCCTGCTTGGTGGCGACGGGAACGACCTGCTGATCGGAGGCAATGGTGCCGATGTGCTGGATGGCGGCGCCGGCGTCGACACCGTCAGCTACAGCACCAGCTACACCTTCGTCGGCGTGCGGGTCGATCTCGCCTCCGGCCTGGCCGTGGGCGGCGACGCCCAGCTCGACGTGTTCTCCGGGATCGAGAACGTTGAAGGCACCTTCGGCTATGACGATGTGCTGACCGGCGATGCGGGTGCCAACACCCTGAGCGGCCTCGGCGGCAACGACAGGCTCTCCGGCGGCGGCGGCAACGACGTTCTCCGCGGCGGCCTCGGCGCCGACAAGCTCGACGGCGGCACGGGCATCGACACCGCCTCCTATTTCGACAGTAGCGCGGGCGTGACGGCCAACCTGGCCACCGGGCTCGGCACCGGCGGCGACGCCCAGGGCGACACCTATGCCGGCATCGAGAACGTCAACGGCAGCCTGTTCGCCGACACCCTGACCGGCACTGCCGGCGCCAATGCGCTGGCCGGGTTCGACGGCAACGATGTCCTTCGCGGCGGTGCCGGCGCCGACGCGCTCAGCGGCGGCAACGGCATCGACCTCGTATCCTATTACGACAGCGTCGCCGGCGTGACCGTCAACCTCAGCACCGGGACCGGCACCGGCGGCGACGCCCAGGGCGATACCTTGGTCGGGATCGAGAACGTCAACGGCAGCCAGCTCGGCGACACCCTGACCGGCAATGCCGGCGCCAACGCGCTGGCCGGGTATGGCGGCGACGACACCCTCATCGGCGGCGCCGGCGCGGACGCGCTTGATGGTGGCAACGGCATCGACACCGCCTCCTATGCCGGCAGCGTCGCGGCTGTGACCGTCAACCTGGCCACCGGCGGGACCGGTGGCGACGCCCAGGGCGACACCTATGCCAACATCGAGAACGTCAACGGCTCGTCCGGTGCCGACACCCTCACCGGCAACGGCGCGGCGAACGCCCTGAACGGCGGCGCCGGCAAGGACACGATGATTGGCTCGGGCGGCGCCGACCACTTCGTCTTCTCCTCCGCGGCGGACAGCGTGGTCGGGGCCAATGCCGACCGGATCACCGATTTCAGCCACGCTCAGGGGGACAAGATCGACCTGTCGGCGATCGATGCCAACACCGGCGCCGCCGGCGACCAGGCCTTCAGCTTCATCGGCACCGGCCTCTACAC